>NZ_DBHD01000019.1:21477-23414 GCF_002296025.1 Microbacterium sp. UBA837 | reverse complement strand
CGGCGTCGGACTCGAGGTCTCGTAGCCCCAGTTGTTCCACGGAGCGGGGCCGCATCCGGCGAGCGCGATCGGCAGAGCGAGCAAACCGGCGATCACACCAGCCCGCGCGAAGCGGTGCACCTGTCGACCATCACGGATGCCGACGCTCGCGTCGCTGCGACCAACGGCCTTCATCTCCATCCCCCCTCGGGATCACCAACCTCACCCCGCGCAGGGGTGGGATCAGTCTACGCATCCGGGGGGCGCCCGCCCTCGTCAGTCCGCGTCGAGGTCCCGTCGTGCGCGGGTCTGCGACGCCCGGTGGGCGAGCAGATCATCGGCGGGGTATCCGACTTCGGTGAGGGTCAACCCGCGGGCGGCGAGCACCTTGACCTCGGGCACTCGATCCAGCTCGTCGCGGATACGCACGAGGTCGTCAACGCCGAGTCGCCCCTGACCGACCGCGACGCACCCGCCCACCAGGGCGCGCACCATGCTGTGGCAGAACGCGTCAGCACGAACCGTGGCAACCAGCACGCCGGATGCCTCGCGCACCCACCCGAATTCGAGCAGTGTGCGGATCGTCGTGGCCTCTTCCCGCGGCTTGCAGTACGCAGCGAAGTCGTGGAGTCCCCGCAGGGCGCCGGCTGCGGCATCCATCGCGGCGACATCGAGCTCACCGCGCACCACGGTGGTGCGGTGACGTTCCAGCGGATCGTAGGGAACCGAATCGTCAGCAACGCGATACTCGTAGCGACGCCATACCGCCGAGAATCGCGCATCGAAGCCGTCCGGTGCGATCGAGGTGCGGGTCACCGCGGCATCGGCGTAGGCGCCGAGCACACCCCGGATGCGACGGGCGAGAGCTGCTACGCCGTCGTCATCCTCCGTGCGCCGGCTCGAAGAAGCGAGCCGTGCGGCCTGTCCGTCGTCGAGATCCAGGTGGGCGACCTGGCCGCTCGCGTGCACTCCGGCGTCAGTTCGACCCGCCACCACCAGCCGCGGATCTCCCCCCAGCACGCGAGAAATCGCACCCTCGATCGTTGCCTGCACCGTCCGTTGATGCGGCTGCCGCGCCCACCCGCGAAAGTGCGAACCGTCGTAGGAAATGTCGAGCCGGATGCGCACGTCTTCAGCCTAATCAGCACCCGGCGCAGCCCCAGGGAACTCGCGCCGCCCGGACGTAGACTTGGGTACCCGAACCCGCATCGCCCGACCGAGCCGCCGTTGTCCAGCCCCCTCCACACCGACCGCCACGGCGCCATCCACGGCGCCACCTCAGGCCCCAGGCTTCCTGGCCTGGATGGCCTCCGCGCGCTCGCTGTCATCCTCGTGGTTGTCTTCCACCTGTTCCCACAGTGGTGGTTCGTCGGCGGGTTCATCGGCGTGGACGTCTTCTTCGTGATCAGTGGGTTCCTGATCACGACCCTGCTGCTTCGTGAGAGCGACGCGACCGGCCGGATCAGCCTCGTCGGGTTCTGGCGTCGGCGAGCCAGACGCCTCCTGCCTGCGCTGGTCCTGCTGCTGCTCGTGTGCTCGAGCGCAGCCTGGGTCGTCGGCGGTGATGTTCTCGTCCGGTTGGGCGCCCAGATCGCCGGTGCCCTCACCTTCAGCTACAACTGGATCGCGATCATCATCGGCGAGGGATACTTCGGCGCCACCAGCCCGGAGCTCTTCCGCAACCTCTGGTCACTCGGCATCGAAGAGCAGTTCTACGTGCTGTGGCCGCTCGCGCTCCCCCTGATCCTGCTGCTGCCGCGCACGTGGGCGCGGGTTGCTGCGGCGGGCGCACTGGCTGCAGCATCCGCCGTATGGATGGGCGACATCGTGTCGGCGACGGGTAACGTCAGCCGCGCGTACTACGGCACCGACTCGCACGCGTTCGGCATCCTCCTCGGCGTCGCACTCGCCTTCGTCCTCCACCGCGCCCTGGCGGCGCCCACGCTCTGGATGCAGCG
>NZ_DBHD01000019.1:1688-21087 GCF_002296025.1 Microbacterium sp. UBA837 | reverse complement strand
CTGTCCCTGCTCGCACCCACCGACTCCGTCAGAACCTTTCCGCTGACCATCGCCGCCGCGAGCGCCCTGACGGGTATCGCGATCGTCGCTGCCGTCTGGCCGCACGCCGGCCTCGGCCCGGCCCTGGATGCGCGTCCGCTGCGGTGGATCGGTGAACGCTCCTACGGCCTGTACCTGTGGCACTGGCCCCTCCTGGTCCTGCTGGTCGCCGCCGTGCAGGGCACCGCACCAGAAGCGGGAGTACCGGTATGGGTCGGCCTCGCGACGCTGGCGCTCACCGTCGTCATCGCGGAGGCTTCCTACCGATTCCTTGAGACACCGGTGCGGCGCCTCGGTTTCCGTGGCACCTGGCGCGCGGCACGCGCACGGGTCGGCGTCGATGCCGGGGCGCTGTGGGGCACCGTCGTCGGGAGCCTTGCCACAACTGCCCTGGTGTTCGGCACGGTAGCGGCAGCCACCACCGGTGCGAGCGTGTCATCCGGCGAAGCAGTCGTCGCCGAAGGGCAGGCAGCCGTTGATGCGGCATCCGCCAGCCCGACGCCGTCGGCAGATGATCAACCGCAACCCGATGAGCCGGCACCGGCTGGCGCCCTCGCCGATGGAGCCGTCCGGCCGCCCGCGCCGTCACCGACGCCGATCTCGGGCGGCGAGGTCACCGCCGTCGGCGACTCGGTCATGCTCGCTGCCGCACCCTCGCTGTACGAGACGCTTCCCGGCATCCGGGTGGATGCCGCAGTCTCGCGGTCCTCCTGGGCGGGCCCCGGCATCGTCGACCAATTCGCCGCCGCGGGGCAGCTCGGCCGCTACGTGGTCGTCGCTCTCGGCACGAACGGTCCGATCAGCCGGGATGCCTACGAGCGGATCGCTGCAACCGCCGGGCCCGACAGGACCCTTGTGCTCGTGAACGCTTACGCGCCCCGCGACTGGATCCCCGGGGTCAACAGCGACATCACCGCGTTTGCCGCCGCCCATCCGGGCACCGTAATCGCCGATTGGGCGAGCGCCATCGACCCCCACGTGGACTACCTCGCCGGCGACCGCATCCACCCCGGCACTTCGGGCGGCCAGATCTACGCCGACACCGTGCTCGCTGCGATCCGCCAGTCCGAGAACCAACGCGCGATCGACGCGTACCTCATCGAGACCCGGGCCTACCGTGAGGCCACCCGCGAGGAGGCGCGGATCGCCCAGTAGCCCCACTGCGCTTGTCCTCTTCGGCCGAACCCACACGATTTGCGCTGAGCCCACAGCTTCCGCGCGGCGAATCCTGTGGGCTCGCGCAGGAACGCGTGGGTTCAGCGGTCTAGCCGGACGCTAGCTGGGTCAGGCTGAGGGAACGGGCGCCGTTCAGAACCGGGCGACCATGGCGACCTCACGGTCCGTGGCCTCGAACCCCAGCCGCCCGTAGAGACTGTTCGCTCCGGTCGGGCTCTCGGTGTCGACGTCGAGGTTGACCTTCTCAAGTCCGGCATCCCGTGCCGCCGTGAGCAGGGCCGTGATCACCGCCGGGGCGAGCCGCCTGCCGCGATAGTCGCGAACGACACCGATCAGCGCGACGTATGCCGATGTATAGCCCTGCACCTCCCAGTCGTCCTCGTTCACGGTAGCCAAAGCCATCGCCACCACGCGGTCGCCGTCCACCACGACGCGCGAAAGGTCGTCGCGGAACTGCGAACCGCTGACGAACCGTTCCCATCGCTCCGGCGGCGTCTCCAGGCTCCCCCAGTGGTCACGGAAGGCATCATTGCGCGCCACACGGGTCGCATCCCGCCACTGCGGGCCGAAGGTCTCGATCCGCAGGGCCGGGGATCCGGCATCCAGCGGCACCTCGGGGATCGGGTCGCTGAGGTCGCGAAGCATCGTCGTGAACCACCGCTCCTCGGGCATCCCGCGCCGCGCACCCAACGCGCGAGCCTCAGCGTCGTGCTCGTACGCGTGAAGGAAGATCGCACCCGGAAGCCGGGCATCCGTCCGCGCTAGCTCGGTCTGGGCGGTCTCGTACTCCCAGCGCAGCACCTGCGTGCCGATACCGCGGCGGCGCCACCGCGGGTGCACCATGCCGGTGCAATAGACGTACACCTGCTTGTCCTGCGACGGATGCACCAGGATGCCTGCCATGGCGACAAGTTCGCCGTCGGCGGCGAAGCCGAGTCTCGTGTGAAGCTCCGGATCGATATGTGAGAGCTCGAAGATCTCCTCGACATCCTCGCGCGGCGTCAACCACGTCGGATGATCGACCCTGTCGCAAGAGTCTACGAGCGCCACCATCTCGTCGAGGTCCGCCCGGGTCGCGGGGCGCCAGGTGGCGACATCCGGATGCTGGATCTCATCGACGGTCTCGGGCGCTCCGACACGCTCTGACAGCGGCCGCGCATCACTCGGCGTGGCGTTCTCAGGGATCGGTGCAGGGGCGGTGCTCTCGTTCACCGTCCCACCCTACGCGCCGCCGCCAAAGCGCCGAACCCACACGAAAACGCCGAACCCACACGATCCGCGCGAGAAACCTTGTGGGTTCGCGCGCGAAGGTGTGGGTTCGGCGGGTCTGGGACCCGGGTATTACTTGGCGTCGTCCTCGGCGGGAGCGTCGACAACGGCATCCTCGGCGGCGGCCTCAGCGGCTTCGCCCTCCTCGGGCGATTCGGCGCCTGCCGCAGCTGCCTCGTCGGTGGACTCTTCCTCGCCCTCGGGCGCCAGAGCCTCGGCGGGCGTCTCCTCGGCGGGAGCCTCCTCCGCGGCCGGCGCAGCGGCGGCCGGAGCAGCCTTCTTCGCCGACTTCGGCTTCGGGTTCACCGGCTCAAGCACGAGCTCGATGACCGCCATCGGGGCGTTGTCACCCTTGCGGTTGCCAACCTTCGTGATGCGGGTGTAGCCGCCCTCACGCTCGGCGACCAGCGGCGCGATCTCGGCGAACAGGATGTGCACGACTTCCTTGTCACCGATGACCGAGAGCACCCGGCGACGGGCGTGCAGGTCACCGCGCTTGGCGAAGGTGATCAGGCGCTCGGCGAGGGGACGCAGGCGCTTGGCCTTCGTCTCGGTCGTCTTGATCGACTTGTGCGTGAACAGCGCCGCGGCGAGGTTCGCGAGCAGCAGGCGTTCGTGGGCGGGGCCGCCTCCGAGGCGGGGACCCTTGGTGGGCTTGGGCATGTCAGTTACTCCAGGGAAAGTCGGTCAGGATGCTGCGGCATCCGTTTCGGGTACCGGTCAGACGGTCTCGTCGTCGTAGCCGCCGTAGAAGTGCGCGCCGTCGAACCCGGGAACCGAGTCCTTCAGGCTCAACCCGAGCGAGATGAGCTTGTCGCGAACCTCATCGACCGACTTCTGGCCGAAGTTGCGGATGTTCATGAGCTGCGTCTCTGAGAGGGCGACCAGCTCCGAGACGGTGTTGATGCCCTCGCGCTTGAGGCAGTTGTAGGACCGGACCGACAGGTCGAGGTCTTCGATCGGCATCGACAGCTCGTTCGACATGACGGTCTCGACCGGCGCGGGGCCGATCTCGATACCCTCGGCCTCGACGTTCAGCTCGCGGGCGAGGCCGAACAGCTCGGTCAGGGTGCGACCGGCGGAGGCCACGGCGTCGCGCGGTGCGATGGAGGGCTTGGTCTCGACATCCAGGATGAGCTTGTCGAAGTCGGTGCGCTCACCGGCACGGGTCGCGTCGACGCGGTAGCTGACCTTGAGCACCGGCGAGTAGATCGAGTCGATCGGGATCTGACCGCTCTCGGCGTACTCGTTGCGGTTCTGGGTCGCCGAGACGTAGCCGCGGCCACGCTCGATGGTGAGCTCGAGCTCGAACTTCGCGGTCTCGTTGAGAGTCGCGATGACAAGCTCGGGGTTGTGGACCTCGACACCGGCGGGTGCGGAGATGTCGGCGGCGGTGACCTCACCGGCGCCGGTCTTGCGCAGGTAAGCCGTGATGGGCTCGTCGCGCTCGGAGGAGACGACCAACTGCTTGATGTTGAGGATGATCTCGGTGACATCCTCCTTCACACCCGGAATGGTGCTGAACTCGTGCAGCACGCCGTCAATGCGGATGCTGGTGACGGCGGCGCCGGGGATCGACGACAGGAGGCTGCGACGCAGCGCGTTACCGATCGTGTAACCGAAGCCGGGCTCAAGCGGCTCGATGACGAAACGGCTGCGGAACTCCCCGATCTTCTCCTCGGTCAGAGTGGGACGCTGTGCGATGAGCACGATGTGTTCCTTTCGATCACGTGCCCGCTATATGACACGTGCAATGGGTGAGGTGTTGAGTTTTTCTCGGGGGATGCCGAGACGCAGCGCAGTAACGCACGCCCCGGCACCCGAAGTGCTTCACCCGGGTGGCTGTGAGCCGGCCCGGAACGGGACTGTCGTCAGACGCGACGGCGCTTGGGCGGGCGGCAGCCGTTGTGCGCCTGGGGCGTGACGTCCTGGATCGAGCCGACCTCGAGGCCAGCGGCCGTCAGCGAACGGATCGCGGTCTCACGACCCGAACCCGGACCCTTGACGAAGACGTCGACCTTCTTGACGCCGTGCTCCTGCGCCTGGCGGGCAGCAGACTCGGCTGCCATGCCGGCGGCGTAGGGCGTCGACTTGCGCGAACCCTTGAAGCCGACGCCACCCGAGGAGGCCCAGCTGATCACCGCGCCCGAGGGGTCGGTGATCGAAACGATCGTGTTGTTGAACGTCGACTTGATGTGGGCCTGGCCCACGGCGATGTTCTTCTTCTCCTTGCGGCGCGGCTTGCGCGCTGCGGACTTGGGGGTAGCCATGTGCGTTTTCTCCTAAACCTTCCGCGCCTTACTTCTTTCCGGCCTTCTTCTTGCCGGCGACGGTGCGCTTCGGGCCCTTGCGGGTACGCGCGTTCGTCTTGGTGCGCTGACCGCGCACCGGCAGGCCGCGGCGGTGGCGCAGGCCTTCGTAGGAGCCGATCTCAACCTTGCGGCGGATGTCGGCGGCAACCTCACGGCGAAGGTCACCCTCAACCTTGTAGGTACCTTCGATGTAGTCGCGGAGGGCGACGAGCTGGTCGTCGCTGAGGTCCTTCACGCGGATGTCCTCGTTGATCTCGGTCGCCGCGAGGATCTCGTGCGAACGGGTACGGCCGATACCGTAGATGTAGGTGAGGGCGATCACCACGCGCTTATCGCGCGGGATGTCGACACCGGCAAGACGTGCCATGTCGGTTCTCTCTTTCCCCCGGGTTTCCCCGCGGAGTACGTCGAAGGTGTGGAGCAGAATCGGTGCCCGGGCCTTCGTCCCGAGGTGTCCCCTGCACCCGGCATCCGGATGCGGGTTCTGACCCTGCCTGTGTGTATTGAGTTATGAGTCCTGGGGCCGCCGGAACGGCATCCGTCTCAGCCCTGGCGCTGCTTGTGGCGCGGGTTGGACTTGCAGATCACCATCACGTTGCCGTGGCGGCGGATGACCTTGCAGTGGTCGCAGATGGGCTTGACGCTGGGGTTGACCTTCATGATGTTCCTGTTCGCTGTCTTCGCCGGGCGGGCACGGATGCCCGGGGCGTTACTTCTCGACCGGCCTAGCGGTAGCGGTAGACGATGCGGCCGCGGGTGAGGTCGTAGGGCGAAAGCTCCACGACGACGCGGTCCTCGGGGATGATGCGGATGTAGTTCTGCCGCATCTTTCCCGAGATCGTTGCGAGCACCTTGTGTCCGTTGGTCAGCTCAACGCGGAACATCGCGTTGGGCAGCGCCTCGGACACTGTGCCTTCGATCTCGATGACACCGTCTTTTTTGGCCATAGCCTCGCTCACGCTTATGCAGACCGGTCGGTCTGCGGTGGATGGGAGTCGGTGCCGGTCCGCTCTGCCCGGACACGCCAAGGCAGGCGCAAAGCACCAAAGATCAATAGTACGTGATAGTGAACACCCCGGCAACCTCGGGCGTGTCGGGGTGCGAGCCCTTCTTTGCGCGAACCCACACGTTTCGCGTCCGCCCCACATGTTCCGACGGCCATAGCGTGTGGGTTCGGCGCGGTAAGTGTGGGTTCACGAACACAAGTCGGATGCCGCGGGGCGCGGGGCTAGCGCGGAGGACGGATGCCGAACTCGGCCAACCGCCGGCCGAGCGTGACCGGCGAAGCGAGGTGCTGCATCCCCCACCGAACCAGCGGGCGGTGGGTGGTCGCGCGGATCCAGTCCTCGCGCTCCTTTTCCGCGCGCACCACCTCCCACGGTGTGCGTTCGCCACGAAACTGCGCATCCGTGTACTTGCCCTCACCGTCGAACTCGCCCCATGCCTTCGCGTCGTCCAGCCCGAAGTCGACGAAGTACAGGTGGGACGAGTCGGCGAGCCGCACCTGAAGCCGCGGGCTAGCAAACCCGAGGTCGTGCAGCAGAAGCCGGCTCATGCTCTCACCGGGTAGCTGCGCGCGCCCGTCTGCGAAGGCCATGATCCACCGCGCTTGACGGATGCCACGTGCTCCCCGCGCGCGGGCGATACGCTCCTCCATCGCGGTAGCCCATGTCGAGGCTGCACCCTGGTCATAGACCCGATCTTCGGGATCCCACGCGACCAGCCGCAGCGCGGCATCCGCGACGGCCACCGCACTAGCCAGCGGCAGCGTACGCGCAACGTCGAACACCGTGCGCTCGAGGGACGTGCACGGAATGCCACCGATCACCACGATGTCATCGTCCGGCACGCTGACCTCGTGTCGGGCTACGCCCCGGGCATGCCGCACGACACCGTTGTGGCGCGCGTCGCTGACGTGTACGGCTTCAGGAACGTGCCGAAAGAGGGGCAATCCCCAGAGCACCGCCGCCGACGCGTGCGAGAACGGCGCAGCGGATGCCTGTCGCCGCGAGTGCACCGCCGCGATCGTCCGTAGATGCCTGTCTTCGATGAATCCTTGCGCGTCAGCGGCTCGCACATATCGCCCCGAGTGCAGCCGGATCAGCTCGCCATCCGCGTGCTGCGCGGCGATGGTCGCCGCTGCGCTCTCGCGCTCGAGCCGTTCGCGCGTGAGGATCGCCGCACGCGCGTCCCAGACCCGATCGGAGCTCGGCGGTACGACATCCATGCCCGCAGTCTCGCCTGCGCGCGCAGCCCCTCACGCGTCGCTGCGCACACCTGCGGCATCCGCTCGCCCTTCCACCCCTGGGGAGGAGCGCACTGCCCAATCACCACCAGCCGCGAACCCACACCTCTCTCGCCGAGCCCACAGGATCTCGCGACAGACACCTGTGGGCTCGAGCGAAAAGGTGTGGGTTCGGCGAAAGGGGATGGTGCGCCGGCGGGTCAGCCCTCCGCTCGGCCTCCCCGGCGGCGACGGATGACGACAAGTGCCAGGCCGAGAACGATGACTGCAGCAGCCCAGGGCAGCACTGGCACCCCCGTCGCCGCGACCGTGCCGCCGGTCGCGGCGAGCGCCTCGACCTGGACGTACACCCAGCCGATCACTGTGCCTGCGGAGTCCGTGACCACGAGGCGATGCGTGCCGGCCGGCAGATCCGCGCGGATCGTGAAGGTCGCGGTTCCCGCGGCGCTCACCACGGATGTACCGAGGTAGGTCGGCGTCGAGAAGATCCAGCCCTCCACAGTCTGCCCCGCATACTGAGTGCCGACCGTGACCGTCACCGTCTGTCCCTGCTTGAAGGTCGTCCCACCCTGCGGCTGGATCGCGTCCTGCGTCTGCGGGGTCAAGTCCGTCTCCGCGGGCGGGGTGGTGCCACCCGTGGGCGGTAGCGGCGTGAACGTTCCCGTGACCGTCAACGGAATCCGCACCCCGGTTCCCGATGGCTCGGCGTTCACGACAAGCGCCGAGTTCAGGGGAGCGTCCTTCGGCACGGTGATGCTGATCTGCGCGGCGCCGCCGTTGATAAGTACCGGGTCGAAGACGGCGCTGCTGCCTTCAATCGACACGAGCGCTGTCGTGTTCGCCGGAGCGCCCAGCGAGCGGATGTCGAGTCCCGACACCGTCGCGGTCAACGTCTCGCCCTGCTCGATCGTGGCGGGGACCCCGGTCACCTGGGCGCTGCGGGAGGCGAAGTCCGGCGACAGCGGCGAGTTGTTCTTGAGGTAGTCGATCCACGCGTCGCGGTCGATCAGACCGGAGTCACGGGTGTCGGTTCCCTCCGTGAGCACCGTGAAGTTGTCGCCGCCCTGCAGCAGGAAGCTGAACGACCCGACCCGATACTCGGCATCCATCACGATGGGCTGCCCGTCGATCCAGATCCCGGTGATCCGGTCGCCCTTGGCAAGCGACGCATCGTACGTGTAGAACACGTTCTCCGACACACCCAGCTGCAGGTACGGACGCGACGCGGTGTCGGGCTGCCACTGCTGCTCCAGCACGACCTTGAACTGCGCGCCGGTCAGCGTCGTGGTCCACAGGTTGTTCACGAACGGCAGCACCGCGTTGGCTTCCGCGTACGTGATCACCCCGTCCTCGCCGTAGTAGAGCTCGTTACGCAGACCGCCCGGGTTGACCAAACCGATCTCCGCCCCACCACGGTCGGCCGACGACAGCGAAGCCACCAGCGCATCCGCAACCAGGTTCCCGAGCGTCGACTGGGATGACCGATCATCCCGCTTGTCGCCCACGAACGCCGTCGTGATGTCGGCGGCGACCGAGCCGACCTGCTGCGAACCCACGACATCCGCCTGCGCGAGCGCGGCATCCACGATCGTCTTGACGGCAGCGACGCGCGGGTACGCGGAAGTCAGGGTCGCATCGGCGGATGTCGTGCGCGCCACGTTGCGCACGTCGTAGTCGTTCACAGAGCCCGTGACCGGGTCGATCCAGAGCCGAACCTGGCCGATGTTCTCGCCGTAGGAACCGGTCTGCAGGATCGGACGCGTCCGGTCCGAACCGGGAACGGGGCCGTCCCACGCGTATTCCTTGTGCGTGTGGCCGGTGAAGATCGCATCCACCGCCGCCGAGGTCTGCGTCACGATCTTCGCGAACGCTCCGCCCGCAGCGATCTCGTCCTCGATCGACGCGCCTTCCTTCACCCCGTCGATCGAACCCTCGTGGTACTCGGCGATGATGATGTCAGCTTCGCCGTTGCCCTCGTCACCGTCGGTCAGGTATGCGGCCACCCTATTCACAGCATCCACGGGGTCACCGAAGTCGAGGCTGGCGATCCCACCGGGCGAGACCAGCGACGGCGTCTCCTGGGTGATGGCGCCGATCACCGCGACCGTGAGTCCCTCCACCTCGAACGTCGCATACTCGGGCAGCACCGGATCCTGTGTCCCCTTCGCATAGACGTTGGCGCCCAAGTACGGGAACTGCGCCGCATCCGTGACCCGACCGAGCAGGTCAGCCGAGCCCTTGTCGAACTCGTGGTTCCCGACAGCGGATGCCGCCAGCCCCATCGCGTTCAACACATCGATCGTGGGCTTGTCATCGGCGTACGCGGAGGCGAACAGCGACGCCCCGATGTTGTCACCGGCCGAGAGGAACAGCGTGTTGTCGTCGCCGTATGCGGCGCGCAGTTGCTCGATCGTGCCCGCGAACTTCACGGTGTTGCCGTCGATGCGACCGTGGAAGTCGTTGATGTTCAGCAGGTTCAGGAGCACGTCATCGCCGCCGTGGTAGGCCCCGCAGTACATCCGGCCCTCGCGCAGCGAGATCTTGTCGGTCTCGCTGTCGTCGGCGTAGAAGACCGGCGCGACACCGTTCTCGCACGTACCGATCGCGAAGCCCTCGTTGCCGGCCTTGGCGGGCATGCCAGCCGGCGCGAGGTAGGCCGCGACGTTCTGGAAGGTTCCGGCATAGACGCCGTCCGCGGCAATCCGCATCGCGTGGATCTCGCCACCGCACGCGTCATCACACACGGCGTACAGGGTTCCGGATGCCGCATCCCACGTGACGTCGGCCACCACCGAGAGCTTCGGGTCGATCGTGGCGACGATGCTCGCCACTCCGGCGTCCCGAAGCGCTACAGCGTAGATGCGCGCCGTGCCCTCAACACCGACAAAGAACAGGCCATCGCCGTGCGCGCCGTAGGTCGCCGGGTCGTACGCCTTGCCGGTGCTGCTATCGACGAATCCCCGTGCGACCAAGACCGAGTCCGGCACCCACGTGACACCCTCGAGCCCGCCGTTGGCGGGGAGAGCCGGCAGGAGGGTTGCAAGGTTCCACTCGTCGGTCGCGACAAGTTCGGTTCCGGATGCCGACACATCGAAGCGCAGCACGGAGGGTCGGCTGACGTCGCTGGCCGTGTTGTCCCGCTCCGACGCGACGTACACCCCGCCCGCCGAGGTGCCCGCGACGAGGCTCACACCCTCGGCATCCACGGCACCGGAACCGCCGGGGTAGCGCAGGACCTTGCCCGCCGCCCACTCACCCTGTTTCGGGCTGATCCACTGCCCGGCCTCGGCGTTCCACTCGAGCTGGAAGAGCGTTCCGGTGCCGTTGTTCACGGCCCAGAGCGTCCCGCGACCCTCAGCGGTCGCCTCATAGGCCAGGCCGCTCATGTCCTCGCCGAAGGCATCCGGCGCCGAAACTGCAGTCACACCCGCGTCGCCCGGCCACGGCGTTGCCGCGACAAGGCCGATGCAGTCGTTCGGAGCACCCTTGGTCACCGACGCGGCAACCTCGAACTCGCCGAGGCCATCGGGGCAGCGCGCCCACGACGTCTCGGCGTGCTCGCTCCAGCTCATCTGGTTCAGCAGCGTCGTCCCGTCGGGCGCGAACAGGCGCGCAGCGTCAGCACCGCCGAGGCCGAAGCCTCCCGTGACGTCGACGTCGATGGCCACGAAGGCGCCGGGCTGCAGGGTGGTTCCATTCGGCACGACGACGGCGTGGTCGTCGTTGTCGTCCCGCAGGATGTAGCCGGAGATGTCGACGGCGTCCGGACCCGCGTTGGTCAGCTCGATCCAGTCGACGGGCTCAGCGCCCTTCGAGTCCACCTCGTTGATGCGGATCGGCGAGCAGTCGTTCGCAGCGCCCGGAGTCGAGCTGTAGGTCTCGACGAACTCGCCGGCACCGTCCGGGCAGCGACCCCAGGTCGTGCGCTGCGCGTGGGCGGGATACGAGTGGCTGTCGACAAGGGTGACGCCGTCGGGCAGGAACAGTCGCGCCGCATCCCCGTTCCCGAGCCCGAACCCGTCATCCGGGAGGTCGGTGTAGATGACGGTGTAGCCACCCGCGGCGATCGTCGTGCCAGCCGGGATGGTCAGGGCGTGGTCATCCTTGTCGTCCTTCAGGATCCAACCGCCGAGATCGACATCCGTGTCCGACGTGTTCACAAGCTCTACCCAGTCGCCCGGGTCGCCCCCGCTGGACTCGATCTCGTTGACCCAGATGGCGTCAGCGCCAGCCACAGGGGTGTCCCCGCCGTCTGCCGGCGCACAGTCGTTCGCGGCGGCCTTAGTGACGGATGCCGTCAGTTCGAACTCACCAGTCGCATCGGGGCAGCGCCCGTAGCTCGTCGCGGCGTGCGCGGTCCACGAGTACTGATCGATGAGCGTGGTCCCATTAGCGGCGAACAGGCGCACCGAGTCCGCCTTGCCGAGGCCGTAAGCGGACGGCCCCGCATCCACGACGAAGGCGGCGAAGCCGTAAGCGGGGATGGTGGTTCCCGTCGGGATCGTGAAGGTGTGGGTGTCGTCGTTGTCGCGCAGGATGAGCCCGCTTGCGTCGACGGGAAGGTAGGACGTGTTCGCCAGTTCGATCCAGTCGGCCTGGTCGCCGCCGTCGGATTCGACCTCGTTGATCACAAGAGAGGTCGCGGGATCGGGTGCGCAGGAGTTCGCCTCGCCCGGGGTCTGGGCTGCAGTGGGTCCGAAGTCTCCGGTCAGGTCGGGGCACCGGCCCCAGGAGGCGTTCGACGCACCGGGGGGCAGCTCCGTGAACGCGTACTCGTCGACGACAGTGCCGTCAGGGAGGAGCAGGTGGACCTCGTCACCGCTCTTGCCGAGGCCGAACGAGAACCCGGCATCCTTGGAGAGCACCAGGTATCCGCCGGCGGGAACGACGTAGCCCGACGCGATAGTGCTCTCGTTCTTGTCGTCGCGCAGCTTCCAGCCGGCGAGGTCGACATCGGCCTGCCCGGTATTGGCGAGTTCCACCCAGTCGGCAGCATCCTGCGGGTCATCCGGCTGAATCTCGTTGATCACCACCGGCGGGACCTCAATCGGTTCAGCCGACGCAGCCGCAGGAACGGCGACGGCAAACGAGAGCCCAAGGATCACGGACAGGGCGGCGGCAAGGCGTCGGCGCATGACGAGTACTCCTGCGAATCGGTGCAAGGGATGGTGCGCCGAACTCGCTGACGTTGCCTCAGAGCGGTGGCGCCCCGCCAGCCTCGCCAGCCTCGCCACCGAAGTCAACGCACAGGTGAACGCATCCAAAACCGCGAGTAGTCACGGGGAGTCGCCCCGCCGAACCGGCGCGTCGCGGCCAACCGACGGCACGCGCGACGCCCCCGGGACCGAAGTCCGCGGGGGCGTCGCGCGTGAGGGGGTCTTAGCTCAATCGGTTGACGATGTCGGCGTTTACGTCACCGGTGAGGCTGATGTACTCGCCGTTGATCACGAGCGTCGGCGTTCCCTGCCCGCCCTGAGGGCTCGCAGGGATCTCCCGGGTCTGCGCGTCGACGAAGTCGACGTACGTGCGCTGGGTGATGCACTCGTCGATCCCGGTCACCCCGGAGTCGGCAGCCAGCGCGATGAGTTCGTCATCCGTCCATCCCGCGCCGGTGACGTCAGCAGTCAGAAGCGTCTGGGTGAACGCGAAAGCAGCGTCAGTGTCCTGCGTGGCGACGCAATAGAGCGCGCTGGCCGAACGCTCGGAGAAGTCGGTGCCGGATGCCGCATTCAGTCCCGACAACGCAACGGGATGCAGGTTCAGGGTGATGTCGCCCGAGGTGACGAGTTCATCCAGCGTCGGGCCATAGACGTCCTCGAAGTCCTGGCAGTGAGGGCAGTAGAAGTCGAACCACACATCGACCTCGTCAGGCCCGCTGCCCACCGCGATCGCGCCGGTCGACGAGTCGATGCCCGGCCCCTCGGGTGCAGCACCCGGAGCCGCAGCGGTGTTGTTCATCCACACCACGAGCGCGCCGACCAGAACGAGTGCCGCAACCACCGCGACGCTGATCCAGATGGCGAGATAGCTGTTCTTCTTTGCTGGCGCTGCCATGGTGTCGTCCTACGGGTGCTGTGTCTGTGCCCATTGCTGCGGGCGCTCGGCGGCGTGGTCCTGTTCGCGCTCAGTTCAAGCGAGCGACGATGTCGGTCTGCGGGTCGTAGGTCACCGTCACGTACTCTCCGTTGACGACGAGCGTCGGCGTGCTCGCCCCGCCCGTGGCAGGGTTCGTCGGCAGGTTCTGCGTCATCGTGGTTGCGAAGTCCATGTACGTGCCATCCGTAATGCAGGAGCTGGAGTTCGTGGCTCCCGCGCCCTCAGCGATCGCAACGATCTCGTCGTCGGTCAGTCCCGGCGAGGACTCGGCCGGCTGCTGGGCGTACATGGCAGTGATGAAGTCCAGCAGCGCATCCGGATCCGACTCCGCAACGCAATAGGCGGCGCTGGCCGACCTCGTGGAGTACTGGGTGCCCTGCGATACCCGGTCGAGGATCGAGACCGGGTGGACGTTCAGCGTGATCGACCCGTCATCGATGAGTTGCCGAATGGTCTCGCCCTCGGCCTGCTCGAACTGGTTGCAGTAGGGGCACATGAAGTCGACGTAGGTGTCGACGGAGTTCGAACCGGTGCCGACCGCGATCCCACCGGTCTCGGTGTTGATGTTCGCGGCAGCCGGAACGGGCCCTGGAGCCGATGCCGTGTTGTTCATCCACACGACGAGAGCTCCGACCAGTACCAGCACCGCGACGACCGCGACGCTGACCCAGATCGCGAAAGAGTTGTTCGACTTCGCGGTAGCTGCCATGTTTGCTTCCTCCGGATGCTGTGTGTCCGTCGGGCCTGCCAGCGTGCGCCGCTCAGGCCCCTGCGATCGGTTGCGGGATGACACCGAACGGAGCAAGCTCCGCGGCGCCGCCATCGGGTGCCGTGAGCACCCAGATACCACCATCGTGCACGGCAACGCTATGTTCCCAATGTGAGCCGTCTGTGCCATCGACGGTCGACACTGTCCAATCGTCATCTTCGACGAACGTCGCCTGATCGCCGGCGACCACCATCGGCTCGATGGCGAGCACCAACCCCGGTCGCACCTCGGCGCCCGGATCACTGGTTCGGTAGTTGAACACCGGCGGCGCCTCGTGCATCTTGCGCCCGATGCCGTGGCCGATGTAGTCGCGCAGGATGCCGTACCCGCCCTCGGGGGCGTTCGCCTCGACGTATCCTTCGATCGCCGCGCCGACCTCGCCGACGTGGGATGCCGATGCCAGGGCGGCGACTCCGGCCCACAGCGATCCTCGCGTGACATCGGAGAGCCGCTGCCGAGCAGCGACGAGGTCCGGCCGCTCCGGATCGGGCAGAACGACAGTGAACGCGGAGTCCCCGTTCCACCCGTGATACTCGGCTCCGGCATCCACCGAGAGGATGTCACCGGGCTGTAAGACGTAGTCACCCGGAATGCCGTGGACGACCTGCTCGTTCACCGACGCACACACCGTGTGGCGGTACCCGCGCACGAGCTGGAAGTTCGAACGCGCCCCACGACCGGTGATCACGGCGGATGCCGCAGCATCAAGCTCGAGGGTCGTGACTCCCGGCGCGGCGAGCGCACGAACCGCATCCAGGGCGGCGGCGGTGATCAGCCCCGGCTCGACCATCGCTCGCAGCTGAGCGGGGGTCTTGTAGATCGATCGACGCAGCACGACGCCCGGTCAGCCGGTGATGCCGCGCGCCGCGAGGGCGGCGGCGATGCGGTCTGCGATCTCGTCGAGCGATCCGACGCCGTCGATCGCGTCGACGATCCCGCGCTCCCGATACACATCGAGGATGGGAGCTGTCTCGCGCTCGTAGATGGCGAGCCGGTTGGCGATGACCTCTTCGGTGTCATCGGTCCGGCCCTGGTCGATGGCGCGCTGTGTCAGTCGCGCTATCGACTCATCACGCGGAACGGAAAGCTCGATGACGGCATCCAGCGACTCGCCGCGGCTCTCGAGGAACGCGTCGAGGTCGCCGACCTGGCCGAGGTTGCGCGGATACCCGTCGAGAAGGAAGCCGTTGCTCGCGTCATCCTGCGTCAGACGGTCGCGCACGATCTCGCTGGTCAGCGAATCCGGCACGAGGTCGCCGGCTTCGATGATCGCCTTGACCTGTTGGCCGAGAGGGGTTCCCGCGCTGACGTTGGCGCGGAAGACGTCCCCGGTCGAGATCACGGGAATCGACAGCGCTTCGCCCACGCGAACCCCCTGCGTGCCCTTGCCCGAGCCCTGCGGCCCGACGATCAAGAGGCGAGCGGAGGGGAGGTCGGCGGAGCGCGTCATCGGAGGAGCCCTTCGTAGTGTCGCTGCTGCAGCTGTGCGTCGATCTGCTTCACGGTCTCAAGACCCACACCCACGATGATCAGGATTGAGGCACCGCCGAACGGGAAGTTCTGGTTCGCGCCGACCAGCGCCAGCGCGAACAGCGGAAGCAGAGCGATCAGACCCAGGTACATCGAACCGGGAAGCGTGATGCGCGTGAGCACGTAGTCGAGGTACTCGGCAGTCGGGCGCCCCGCACGGATGCCGGGGATGAACCCGCCGTACTTCTTCATGTTGTCGGCGACCTCAACCGGGTTGAAGGTGATCGCGACGTAGAAGTAGGTGAACCCGACGATGAGCAGGAAGTACACGATCATGTAGATCGGGCTGTCACCGTTGGTGAGGTTGTTGCTGATCCACACGACCCACGGGGCGGCGGTCTCCCCCGCGGCGGGCTGGTTGAACTGGGCGATGAGCGCCGGGATGTACAGCAGCGACGACGCGAAGATGACGGGCACAACACCGGCCATGTTGACCTTGATCGGGATGTACGTGTTGGTTCCGCCATAGGTGCGGCGGCCCACCATCCGCTTGGCGTACTGCACCGGGATGCGGCGCTGGGACTGTTCGACGAACACCACAAGGCCGACGACCACGATGCCGACGGCGACGACGAGCAAGAACGTCTCGAACCCACGCGACTGCCAGATCGCCCACAGCGAGGCCGGGAAGGCGGCAGCGATGGAAGTGAAGATGAGGATCGACATCCCGTTGCCGATACCGCGCTCGGTGACGAGCTCGGCGAACCACATGATGAGGCCGGTACCTGCGGTCATCGTGATGATCATGAGCAACTGCGCCCACCACGCGTCGTTGGTCAGCAGCTGCTGGCACTCCGGCACGTTCGACGTTCCGAACAGCTGACCGCTGCGGGCAACGGTGACCAGGGTCGTCGACTGCAGGAGCGCGAGCGCGATCGTCAGGTAGCGGGTGTACTGCGTGAGCTTGGCCTGCCCAGCCTGGCCCTCCTTGTAGAGCGCCTCGAAGTGCGGGATGACCACGCGCAGCAGCTGCACGATGATCGTCGCGGTGATGTAGGGCATGACGCCCAGCGCGAAGATCGACAGCTGGAGCAGAGCACCACCGGAGAACAGGTTGACGAGAGCGAGCAGACCCTCAGTGCCGGTGGAGTCCCGCAGACACTGCTGTACGTTCGGGAAGTCCACGAACGGCGTCGGTACGTGTGCACCGAAGCGATACAGGGCGATGATGGCCAGGGTGAACCCGATCTTGCGACGAAGGTCGGGAGTGCGGAACACCCGCGCGATGGCGCTGAACAAGAGGATTCCTCCAAGGGGGATGCCGACACGCTCGGGCGCGCCAACGTCCAGGCTAACCGAAAGAGGGGCCGGAGATATCTCCGGCCCCTCTTTCCAGGTACTACTCTGCCGAGGCGGCGGTCGCGACCGACCCGCCGGCTGCGACGATCTTCTGCTCGGCCGAACCCGAAACCTTGTCGACGGTCACGGTGAGCTTGACCGAGATGTCACCGTCTCCGAGGACCTTGACCTTCTCGTTCTTGCGAACTGCACCCTTGGCCACGAGGTCACTCACGGTGACCTCTCCACCCTTCGGGTAGAGCTCAGCCAGCGTCGAGAGGTTCACGACCTGGTACTCCACGCGGAACGGGTTCTTGAAGCCACGGAGCTTCGGGGTGCGCATGTGCAGCGGCATCTGCCCACCCTCGAAACCGACCTTGACCTGGTAGCGGGCCTTCGTACCCTTGGTACCGCGGCCTGCGGTCTTACCCTTCGAACCCTCACCGCGGCCGACCCGGGTCTTCGCCGTGTTGGCGCCGGGGACCGGACGAAGGTGGTGCACCTTGAGCACACCGGGACGGGTCGCGGGTGCGACATCCTTCTTCGCTGCAGCCTTGGCCGGAGCCTTCTTGGCGGGAGCCGCCTTCTCGGCCGAGGCGTCGCTGTCAGCTGCGGCCTTGGCCGGAGCCTTGCGCGCAGGCGCCTTCTTCTCGGCGGGCGCGTCGGCAGCAGCCTTGGCCGGAGCCTTGCGGGCCGGGGCCTTCTTGGGCGCCGCGGCTACTGCTTCTGCAGCCTCGACGTTTTCGTTGTCTGCCATTAGTCGATCTCCTCAACCTTCACGAGGTGAGCGACGGTCTTGACGTAGCCGCGCGTCTGCGCGTCGTCGGGACGGACGACCGAGTCGCCGATCCGCTTGAGACCGAGCGAGCGCAGCGTGTCACGCTGGTTCTGCTTCTCACTCACCTTGGACTTGACCTGGGTCACCTTCAGCCGAGCAGCCATCAGGCACCTACCTTCTGTGCGGCCGTAGCCTCAGCTTCGGCACGAACGAGACGGGCCGGCGCGACCTGGTCGAAGTCAAGACCACGGCGCGCGGCAACCGAACGCGGTTCCTCGAGCTGCTGAAGAGCCTCGACCGTCGCGTGGACGATGTTGATCGTGTTCGAGGAGCCGAGCGACTTCGAGAGCACGTCGTGGATACCGGCGCACTCGAGCACCGCACGCACCGGACCACCGGCGATAACACCGGTACCGGCAGCTGCAGGACGCAGCAGCACCACGCCGGCTGCTGCCTCACCCTGCACAGGGTGCGGGATGGTGGATCCGGAGCGCGGCACGCGGAAGAAGTTGCGCTTGGCCTCTTCGACGCCCTTCGAGATCGCCAGAGGAACCTCACGGGCCTTGCCGTAGCCGACGCCGACCACACCGTTGCCGTCACCGACGACCACGAGGGCGGTGAAGCTGAAGCGACGTCCACCCTTCACGACCTTCGACACACGGTTGATGGTGACGACACGCTCCAGGAACTGGTTGTCGCCACGGTCACGCGAGTTGCGGTCACGGTTGGGGTTGCGCTCGCGGCTACCGCGACGCGGCTCGCGCTCGCGCTCGGTGGTCGCAGCAGTACCCTCGGCCGCAGTGGCATCGGCAGCCTGCTCGGTGCCCTCGGCAGTGGTCACGTCGTTCTCCACGGGGTTGTTGTTCTCGCTCACAGGTTCAGACCTCCTTCGCGGGCGCCGTCGGCGATAGCCGCGACACGCCCCGCGTAGCGGTTGCCGCCACGGTCGAACACGACGTCGGCGACGCCGGCTGCCTTCGCACGCTCAGCGACGAGCTCGCCGACCTTGCGGGCCTTGGCGGTCTTGTCACCGTCGAACGACCGCAGGTCGGTTTCGAGGGTGGATGCCGAGGCCAGCGTGTGGCCCTTGCTGTCGTCCACGACCTGCACGAACACGTGACGGGCAGAGCGGGTGACGACCAGGCGCGGACGCTCGGTGGTGCCGACGACCTTCTTGCGAAGACGGGTGTGGCGACGCGCGCGGGCGTCGGACTTCGTCTTGACGCTCATGGTTACTTACCAGCCTTTCCGGCCTTGCGACGCACGACCTCGCCGGCGTAGCGGATGCCCTTGCCCTTGTAGGGCTCCGGCTTGCGAATCTTTCGGATGTTGGCAGCAACCTCACCGACGGCCTGCTTGTCGATGCCGCTCACGGTGACCTTGTTGTTGCCCTCGACCGTGAAGCTGATCCCGCTGGGCGGGTCGACGAGCACCGGGTGCGAGAAGCCGAGGGCGAACTCGATCGAGCTGCCCTTCTGGGCGACGCGGTAACCGGTGCCGACGACCTCGAGGCCCTTGGTGTAGCCCTGGGTCACGCCGATGATGTTGTTGTTGATCAGGGTGCGGGTCAGGCCGTGAAGCGACCGCGACTCGCGCTCGTCGTCGGGACGGGTGACGAGCACCTGGCCCTCTTCGACCTTGACCTCGATGGGGCGTGCGACGGTCAGCGACAGCTCACCCTTCGGGCCCTTGACGGCGACATCCTGGCCCTCGACCGTAATGGTCACGCCAGCGGGGATGTCGATGGGAAGACGTCCAATACGCGACATGTCAGATCACCACACGTAGGCGAGGACTTCCCCACCCACGCCCTTCTGCTCGGCCTGACGGTCGGTGAGAAGACCGGAGGAGGTGGACAGGATCGCAACACCCAGTCCGCCGAGAACCGTGGGGATCTCGGTCGACTT
>NZ_DBHD01000019.1:0-1311 GCF_002296025.1 Microbacterium sp. UBA837 | reverse complement strand
CGCTCCCGGTTCGGGCCGTACTTGAGGGTCATGGTCAGGGTCTGGCCCACGCGGGCATCCTCGACCGACCAGTCCGAGATGTAACCCTCTTGCTTGAGGATCTCGGCGATGTGGGTCTTGAGCTTGGAGCTCGGCAGCGACACGGAGTCGTGATGCGCCGAGTTCGCGTTGCGCAGCCGGGTCAGCATATCTGCGACCGGGTCTGTCATGGTCATGGGGTTCTTCTTTCGTTCACCAGGTTTCGACGCCCGTTACGCGGACGCCGACCTGTGGTGGTGATGCCCCGGAGGTCCCGGGACATCAAGAGTGGATCAGGCCTGCTGCTCGGTACCGCGGAACGGGAAGCCGAGGTGACGCAGCAGAGCGCGACCTTCGGCATCCGTCTTCGCCGACGTCACGATCGTGATGTCGAACCCGCGGACGCGGTCGATCTTGTCCTGGTTGATCTCGTGGAAGATCGACTGCTCCTGCACACCGAAGGTGTAGTTGCCGTTGCCGTCGAACTGCTTGTCCGACAGGCCGCGGAAGTCACGGATGCGGGGCAGTGCCAGGCTCACGAGGCGGTCGATGAACTCCCACGCACGGTCACCGCGAAGGGTGACGTGCGCGCCGATGGCCTGACCCTCACGCAGCTTGAACTGCGCGATCGACTTGCGAGCCTTCGTGACGACCGGCTTCTGACCGGTGATCTTGGTGAGGTCGTCGACCGCACCATCGATCACCTTGCTGTCGCGAGCTGCCTCGCCGACACCGGTGTTCACGACGACCTTGACCAGGCCCGGAATCTGCATGACGTTCGCGTAGCCGAATTCGTCCTGCAGCGCCTTCTTGATCTCGCCGTTGTACTTCTGCTTCAGGCGCGGCTGGATTTTGCCAGCGGGCGCAGCAGTGGTGGTGCTCATCAGAGGTCCTTACCTGACTTCTTCGCGTAGCGCACGCGAACCGTACGCTTGACGCCGTCCTTGACCTGCTCCTCGACACGGTGACCGACGCGGGTCGGCTTCTTCGTCTCGGGGTCCACGACCTGGACGTTAGAGATGTGGATGGGCGCCTCGATCGTCTCGAGCCCGCCGGTCTTGGTGCCGCGCTGGGTCTGGCCAACGCGCACGTGCTTGGTGACGTAGTTCACGCCCTCGACGATCACGCGGTCCTGCTCGACAAGGACCTCGAGGACCTTGCCCTGCTTGCCGCGGTCACCGCCGCGCTCGGGCGTCGGGCCCGAGATGACCTGAACCAGGTCGCCCTTTTTGATGTTCGCCATGATCAGATGACCTCCGGGGCCAGCGAGACGATCTTCATGAACTTCTTGTC
>NZ_DBHD01000210.1:0-33887 GCF_002296025.1 Microbacterium sp. UBA837 | reverse complement strand
CTGGAGTTGCGCCGCAGCACCACGCGGTGCCGGATGGTGGGTGAGCTCACCGTGTTCAGCGCCGTCGCGTACGACGGTCCGGTGGTCGGGGTGATGCGCTCCCTCAAGGCCGAGGGGAGGACCCGACTCGTCCGCCCTCTGGGGGCTGCCCTGCGCACGACGCTCGAGCGGGCCGATCTCGTGCCCGGCGGGCTGGTTGCCGCACTCGCGACGGGAACTGTGATTCCTGTCGTGATCCCCTCGTCAGCTGCTGCGTTCCGTCGTCGCGGATACCGTGTCGTCGACCTCATTGCCAGGCAGGCCGGCATGCGGTGCGTTCCGGTCCTGCGCAGTGTCGGTGCCGGCGTGGATCAACGGGCGCTTGGCCGGGCGGCGCGGGAAAGCAATACCGAGGGCATGTTCGCCGTGCGATTCGTGCCCGGTCGCCCCGTGCTGTTGATCGACGACGTTGTCACGACCGGCGCGACGCTTCGAGCGGCAGCCGAGGCGCTGCGCGAGGCGGGAGTCGCGGTTCTCGGGGCGGTGACCGTCGCGTCCACGCCGCTGCGATGGTCGTCCGGCCAGGGGCGCTCACCACGCGAACAATAGACTTCATCGGCTCGCGCCGAGCCGCCGAGGACCGGGCAAAAGTCAGTCTACCGGGGTTATGGCGGAGGATACTGACACGGCGGAAATCGTGCGTGACAGGCAGATGGCCAGGGTCTAACGTGGGGGTAACAAGGCGACTGATGGTCCGCCCTTGGAACCGGGCGGACCGGAAACAAGGAGGTCAAGATGGACACGAACATCGCCGGCGTGGGAGTCGGTATCACCGATCGCTTCCGCTCGGTCGTCGAAGAGAAACTCGTCCGGATCGAACACCTCGCACCCCGTGCGCAGCGCATCGATGTCAAGGTCACTCATCGCACTTACCGCACGGGCCGGGTCGAAGACCACACTGTCGAGCTCACGCTCACCGGCAAAGGTCCGCTGGTGCGGGCTGAGGCGACCGATGCCGACAAGTTCACAGCGCTCGATATGGCTGTCGACAAGCTGTGCGAGCAGTTGCGACGCGCCAAAGACAAGAGGGTCGATGCCCGAAACCACCCCCGCAAGGCGATGTTCGACAAGGAACGCGGCGAGCTCGACGGGATCGACATCCAGCCCGCATCGGCAGATGTCCTCCGGCGCGTCGCGACCGGCGAGGTGCCGATCGTCGACGGTGAGGACGACGAGGCATACACGCCAGTCGTCATCCGCACGAAGGAATTCGAGGCGGAGTGGATGACGGTCGAGGAGGCTGTCGACCGGATGGAACTGGTCGGACACGACTTCTTCTTGTTCATCAACGCCGCAACCGATCACCCGAGCGTGGTGTACCGCCGCAAAGGCTGGGACTACGGTGTGATCTCCCTCACCACCGAGGCAAGCCCGGCGGCCCTCGTGAGCTGAGTGCCCGCGGCACTGCCGCAAGATCGGAGACGGATGCCGCGAGCCGTAGAGCTTGCGGCATCCGTCTCTCAGTCGAAGATCCCGTCCAGGATGCTGCCGATGACAAGGCCCCCGAGGATTCCGCCCACGAGGTCCGAACCGCCGCCGGTCCGGCGCCCGAAGCCCTCCATCGGGCCGCCCCACTGCGGATGCGGACCGGCCGAGGGACGGGATGCGTCGATGTCGCGCTGGGCATACCGCAGCGCATCGCCTGCCAGCTGGGCGGAGCGGCGGGCGAACTCCATGGCTTGATCGCGATCGTCCTCGGGGATGGTGGGGACGGTCGCGGCAGCGCCTCCGACGACGCGGTCCAGGTCCGCCCGGACGCGCTCGGCTTCGGCAAGGCGCGTGCGCGCGTCGGCACCGATCCAGCCGCGGTGGCCCGCGATGACATCTCGGGCCACCGCGAGCTGGCGGTCGGCGTCATCGATCGCGTTTCGCACATGACCGAGCTCCGGGATCGGGCGGGCAGCTCGTTCTAGCGCCGCAGCGACTGCCGCGTCCAGCGCTGCGTTGGCTTCCCGCATCCGAGTCAGGTGCTCGAAGGGGTCGGTGTTCACGCCCGCGGCAGGGAGGGCGGCGAGCGCCGTCTGCAGGGCCGACATCGCCTCGATGACCGCGGGGACCTGCGGCGCGGTGCGCGCAGCGATCAGATCCCCGCGCGAGTCCTCGACGATAGCGCCGAGTGTCGCCTCGGCTCGGAGGGCTTCGACTTCGAAGGTCTCGACTGCGTCCACCAGGGTTTCGGCGCGTCGGGCAGCCTCGGTGGCAGCTTCCATCGCGAGGTTCGCCTGCTCCCGTTGTCCGGCTTCCCGTCGACGCTCGGCGACTCCCGCGCTGTGCTCAGCGAAGCTCAGGAGCTGTTCGGCTTCGGCGGGGTTCGCGGCGACACCCTCCAGCGCGCTCGGCGCGTACCTCGTGGCAAGCCGTGCCACGGTCTCACGTGCGTGCGGAATGCGTTCCCGGACGCGGGCAGCGTCAGCGCGGACCCGGGCGATGATCTCGGGCGCCCGACGTGCCCGCTCGATCGGTTCGGCAAGAGCCGCCATCCGATCTTCGAGGAGATCTTCTGCCCACTCGCACAGCTGGACGATGCGGGTGTTTCGAGTGCGGAGTTCGTCGGCGGTATCGGGTATCTCGTCGTGGTTGAGCTGGTGCAGGTGGAAGGCCTCCTGCATGTGGGTTCGCACCGAGTCGAGCGCGGCGCGCAGGTCGCCGACCGCGTTCGGTCCGAGTTCGGCTTCGGCGAACGAGACCTCGTCGACGGCGAGTCGGATGTGTTCGTCTGCCGCAACGAGCGAGCTCTGCGCGCGGCGAGCGAGGTCGGCATCCTGTTGCGCCGTCTCGGCCTGTTCACGCTTGCGTCGTCCCCAAAAGCCGGCCATGCCTCGATCCTAGAATCGCGCAGCCGTGTTCGGGCTGAGTGGTCAGACGCGCAGGGTGTCTATGACGCGTGAGCGCACCGCCACCAGTGCGGGAAGGAATCCCGCCAGCGCGCCGATGACGACAGATGCGATCAGCCCTGTTATCGCCGCCCGCACGGGGAAGGGCGGCACATCCTGCAGGGCGCCGAACATGGTCAGCACCATCGGCGTGCGCATGACGGCGACGGCCAGCACGATTCCGACGACACCGGCAACGGCGGTTGCAACGACGCTCTCGAGGAGGACCGCCGTGAAGATCCGGCCCGCGGTTGCCCCGAAGCTGCGGCGCACGCCGATCTCGCGGATGCGCTGGCGCATGGCCACCAGCTGTATGTTGACCAGCCCCAACCCGCCGAGCACCAGGATCAGCACGGCTATCGAACCGGTCACGAGCTCGAACATCGCCGCGGACGCCTGCGCATCGGGACGCGATCCCCAGTCGGTGCGCGAGACCGATACCTGCACCGCCTCCCCGGCCGCGGCGCGGACATCCGATGCCAGCAACGCACCGACCGTCGGCACGATCTCTTCGGGAACCCAGAGCTCCCACGTGACCCCGGTCTCGGCGGGCAGCGAGTCCACACGATCCCGGTATCCGTCGTACAGCATCCAGATCTGCTTATTCGAGTCCCAGTCGCCCTCACGGGGCGTGACGCCAATGATGGGGAAGGTGCCTCCCGCGCCGCCGATCACCTCCATCGTCGGATGCGTTGCCAACGGCGGTGCTCCCAGAGCCGTCCACAGGGGGTAGCTGATGACGACCGGCGGCGCCAGCAGCCCCTCGTCACCGGGCACGAACCAGCGGCCCTCGGCAACTGTCGATCGATGGATGACGGGGTACGCGGGATCCACCAGCATCGTTGTGACGGGCCTGACCCACTCCGGCGTCTGTACCTGCAGGGTCACGGATGCCGCAAGTCGCGAGACGTAGGACAGCTCGAAGCGGGCGGCGGCGCCCGAGACGTCCTCGTCGAAGCTGTCCCAGTCCATGGGCGCTCCGTCGGTGGCCGATGCCGACACCGATATCGTGGCGACGCGCCCGCCGTAGCGGTCGGATTGCTCGGCTGCCGCCTGACGCTGATACTCGCCGAGTGCGACGACCGCGGTGAGGGCGGCAACCGAGACGGCGATACCGATCAAGCTCAGCAGGACCCGCAGCTTGTGATGGCGAAGTTCCGCCCACGCCTCCAGGAGCGCGCCGATGAACCCGCTCATGCCGAGACCGCCCCGAGCGCGGTGTCAGCGAACGCCCGGTCAAGGTCCACGGGGGAGAGCACACCATCGGCCAGTCGCAGATGCCGCCGCGCACGAGCCGCCACATGAAGATCGTGAGTGATCGTCACCAGGGCAGCGGCGCTCTCGGTGGCAATGTCGTCGAGTAACGCCATCACTGCGGCGCCGGTTTCGACATCCAGAGCCCCCGTCGGTTCGTCGGCGAGGATAAGCGCCGGGCGGCGTACGAGGGCTCGCGCGATGGCGACGCGCTGTTGCTCGCCGCCCGACAGTCTCTCGGGCGGCGTGTCCAACCGGTGGGCCAAGCCCACACGGTCGAGCATCGCGCGGGCAAGCTCCCGGCGGCGCCAGAACTGCTTGCCACTCGCGTACCCGAGGGGCATCTCGACGTTCTCGAGCGCCGTGCGCCCGGCAAGCAGGTGGAACTGCTGAAAGACGAAGCCGACGTCGCGCCCCTGCATCCGGTCGAGGCGCCCACGCCGGATGCCGGCGACCGGCGTGCCTCGAAACTCTGCGGTTCCCGAGGTCGGCAGATCGAGGAGGCCCAGGATGTTCAGCAGCGTGGACTTGCCCGAGCCGCTGCGGCCGACGATCGCGACGTGGTCTCCTGCCGACACCGCAAGGTCGACACCGCGCAGGATGTCGAGCGTCGACTCGTCGGGGAGTGTGACCTGCTTGGTCACACCCTCGAGCCTGACAAGGCTCACCAGCTCCACCCCGGGTCCTCGCAGAACTGACCACCCATCCCGTCGTCGTAGCAGACCGGTTCGTTCGGGGCCGCGAGGCCGGGGACGAACTGCCGCACCTGCTCGCCGTCGGTCAGTCCGGAGACGACCTCCACGACGGTGCCGTCGCTGACTCCGAGTCCGACTTCCCGCTCTTCGAGGGGGGCGCCGGTGCCGGCATCCACCCACACCAGCCCGGTGCCTGCTCCACCGCGCACTGCAGTGACCGGAACCACCAGGGCATCATCGACAGTCGCTACCCGGATGGACAGCTCGGTCCGAAGGCCTGCGAACACTGTCTGGTCGGTCGGGACGGCGCACGTGATGCTGGTCGTGCCGTCTTCGGACACCTGCACCGATAGGCCCGTGCATGAGAAGGGCGCGGGGCCGCCCTGGATTGTGACTTCGCCCTCGGTCGGGGCATTCAGCAGTCGATACAGCTGCACCGGCTCGATGGTGCTCTGCACGTGATACCGGGTGGGGCTGAGCGTCGCGATTTCGCCTCCGATGCTCGTCGGCTGTCCTTTCACCACGGCCACGGCGGTCACCTCGCCGGCCTCCGGGGCCAGCACATCGATCGTCTTGGCGGGATAGGACTGCTTGATCGTCATCAAGACCTGACCGGCTGCGACCGACTGTCCCGGTGCAACCTTGACCTCGCTGACGGCTCCGTCGACCTCGGAACGCACCGTCACGGCGTCGTCGCGCGCGATCGTTCCTTCGAGGGTCAGTTCGTCGATCACGCTCTGGCGGACGACGGGCACAACCGGCTCGGTGATCTGCCCACCCGGATCTGCCGAGGCCGTCGCCGTATCGGGGAAGAACGCCATCTTCACGAGTGCGGCGGCGAGAGCCCCGAACACGATAACGAAGAGGATGGGAAATACCCACCGACGCCACACAGCCATAGACATACGCCTTCCATTCGCGACGAAGCGTTCCCCCGATGAGCGCGGATGGCTTCGTGTGATCCTCCGCGTGCAACCTATCCCGCGCCTGCGGGCACGGCCAACACTGTCGATGACATTTCAGGGTCTTCCCCGAGAGACTCAGGGTGCGCGTTTGCTGGGGCGGGAAAGCGGGGACGCTTCCGCTGGGAGCGGACCCAGCGCACGCCAAGGTCACGGCCCGGTAACATGAGTCGGTATGTCCGCGCGCGGTTCGCGCCGGGTCGGCACCCCGGGTGCCGCCGTTGACAGATGGAGAGCTTTCCGTGGCCAATCCTCTCGAGAAACTCCTGCGTGCCGGTGAAGGTCGGCTCCTGCGGCGCTTGCAGCAGGTTGCGAAGGCGGTCAACGCCCTCGAGGACGAGTACTCGCAGCTGACTGACGACGAGCTGCGGGACGAGACCGCGGAGTTTCGCACCCGCTACGAGGCTGGCGAGACGCTCGACAAGCTGATGCCCGAGGCCTTCGCCGCCGTGCGGGAGGCCGCCAAGCGGACGATCGGTCAGCGGCACTACGACGTGCAGCTGATGGGCGGCGCTGCCCTGCACCTCGGCAACATCGCGGAGATGAAGACCGGTGAGGGCAAGACGCTGGTGGCGACACTTCCGGCGTACTTGAACGCGATCGCGGGCAAGGGCGTGCACGTGATTACCGTCAACGACTTCCTCGCGAGCTATCAGGCCGACCTCATGGGGCGTGTGTACCGGGCGCTGGGGATGACGACCGGCACGATCGTGTCGGGACAGACCCCCGAGGTGCGCCGGGAGCAGTACCTCGCAGACATCACCTACGGCACGAACAACGAGTTCGGTTTCGACTACCTTCGCGACAACATGGCGTGGCGCCGGGAGGACCTCGTCCAGCGCGGACACTTCTTCGCGATCGTCGACGAGGTTGACTCGATCCTCATCGATGAGGCCCGCACACCCCTGATCATCTCGGGCCCCTCCGCGGGAGAAGCGAACCGGTGGTTCGCCGAGTTCGCGAAGATCGCTCGCACTCTCGAGCCGGGAATCGACTACGAGGTCGACGAGAAGAAGCGCACGATCGGCGTGCTCGAGCCGGGTATCGAGAAGGTCGAAGACTATCTCGGGATCGACAACCTCTACGAGTCAGTCAACACTCCGCTGATCTCGTTCCTGAACAACTCGATCAAGGCGCTCGCCCTGTTCAAGCGCGACACCGACTACGTCGTCATGAACGACGAGGTGATGATCGTCGACGAGCACACGGGCCGAATCCTGGTGGGCCGCCGCTACAACGAAGGCATCCACCAAGCGATCGAGGCGAAGGAAGGTGTCCCGGTCAAGGCCGAGAACCAGACTCTCGCGACAGTGACGTTGCAGAACTACTTCCGCCTCTACGACAAGCTCTCGGGCATGACCGGCACCGCCGAGACCGAGGCTGCCGAGTTCATGTCGACCTACCAGCTGGGAGTCGTCGCGATCCCGACGAACAAGCCGATGATCCGCAAGGATCAGTCCGACCTCGTCTACAAGAACGAGCCTGCGAAGTTCGCTCAGGTCGTCGAAGACATCGCGAAGCGCCACGAGTCGGGGCAGCCGGTGCTCGTCGGCACCGTCTCGGTGGAAAAGAGCGAATACCTGTCGCGTCTGCTCGCGAAGAAGGGCATCAAACACGAGGTTCTCAACGCGAAGAACCACGCTCGCGAGGCCGAGATCGTGGCGCGCGCCGGGCGACTGGGCGCAGTCACGGTTGCGACGAACATGGCCGGGCGCGGAACCGACATCATGCTGGGCGGGAACGCCGAGTTCCTCGCGGTTCAGGAGATGAAGGCCAAGGGGCTCGACCCGGTGGAGACACCGGACGAGTACGAGGCCGAGTGGGATGCCGTCTACCAGTCCACCCGCGACCACGTTTCCGAAGAGGCCGAGAAGGTTGTGGCAGCCGGCGGTCTATACGTGCTCGGTACGGAGCGGCACGAGTCGCGCCGCATCGACAACCAGCTGCGGGGTCGGTCGGGACGTCAGGGCGACCCGGGAGAGAGCCGGTTCTACCTGTCGCTGACCGATGACCTCATGCGCCTGTTCCAGTCAGGGGCTGCCGAGGCAATCCTCTCGCGCACCAACTTCCCCGACGACGTCGCCATCGAATCGGGCATGGTTTCGCGGGCGATCAAGAGCGCGCAATCGCAGGTGGAGGCGCGTAACGCCGAGCTGCGCAAGAACGTGCTGAAGTACGACGATGTCCTGAACCGGCAGCGCGAAGCGATCTACTCGGATCGCCGCCACATCCTCGAGGGGGATGACATCGCCGACCGCGTCCAGCACTTCATCGAGGACGCCATCAGCACGCTGATCGACGATCACACGGGTACCGGTCACACCGAGAGCTGGGACTTCGACGCGCTGTGGACCGAACTCAAGACGCTATATCCGGTCTCTCTCACAATCGACGAGGTCGTCGCCGAGTCCGGAAGCAAGGGCAAGGTCACCCCCGAGGTACTGAAGCGCGAGATCATTTCGGATGCACGCATCGCCTACCAGAAGCGCGAAGAAAGCCTCGGCGAAGCTGCCATGCGCGAGCTTGAGCGGCGGGTCGTGCTTCAGGTCGTCGACCGCCGCTGGCGAGACCACCTCTACGAGATGGATTACCTGAAGGACGGCATCGGCCTGCGCGCGATGGCGCAGCGTGATCCGCTCATCGAGTACCAGCGCGAGGGCTATCAGATGTTCCAGCAGATGATGGGCCAGATCAAGGAAGAGTCAGTCGGGTACCTCTACAACCTCGAGGTCGAGGTCCGCCGCGCGGACGGAGAGAACGCCGCCGAGGTCGAGGCCAAGGGTCTGTCGATCGCGCCCGTGGAGGGACAGCGTCTGCAGTACTCCGCGGCCAATGACGCCGGTGAAGTCGAGGTGCGAAACGAACGCGGCCAGGTGCAGCAGGCGGCCACCAGCCGGGCCCGCCAGGCCGCGGCATCCGCGCCCGCAGCGCCCGTCGCGCCGACGCCCCCCGCTGTGCGCGGCGCGTTCGGCCAGCGCACCGACGGTGAAGCGCCGGCGCCGGCTGCCCAGCAGCCGCTGAACCGCGCCCAGCGGCGCGCTGCCGACAAGAAGAAGTAAGCGCAGAACGCGAGACCCGCGATCCACGCGCGGTCAGGTGGCCCGGTGGGTGCGGCATTATCCTGAACGGATGACCCACCCCCGGCCGCTCGACCAGTCGAGCAAACTCAAGCACGTCCTCTACGAGATCCGGGGGCAGGCCCTCGTCGAGGCCGATCGTCTGGAGGCCGAGGGACACCGGATCCTCAAGCTGAACACGGGGAACCCGGCAGCTTTCGGCTTCGAGGCTCCGTTCCAGATCGTGCGGGACATGATCGAGGCGGTACCCGAAGCCCACGGGTACAGCGACAGCCGCGGCATCAAGTCTGCTCGGCTCGCCGTCGTCTACCGATACGAGCAGGTTCCCGGATTCCCGGCGCTCGACCCCGATGACGTGTACCTCGGTAACGGGGTCTCCGAGCTCATCACGATGACGATGCAGGCCCTCCTGGACGAGGGCGACGAGGTGTTGATCCCCGCACCCGACTACCCGCTGTGGACGGCGATGACGAGCCTGGGGGGTGGGACGCCCGTTCACTACCTGTGCGACGAGCAGAACGGTTGGCAGCCCGACATCGAAGACATCCGCTCGAAGATCACCGAGCGCACCAAAGCGATCGTCGTCATCAACCCCAACAACCCGACCGGTGCCGTCTACACCCGCGAAGTCCTCGATCAGATCGCCGACATCGCCCGCGAACACTCGCTTCTGGTCCTTGCTGACGAGATCTACGACCGCATCCTCTTCGACGATGCGAGACACATCCCGATGGCCGCCGTTGCGCCGGATCTGCTGGTGCTGACCTTCAACGGGCTCTCGAAGACCTATCGAGTCGCCGGCTATCGCTCGGGGTGGCTCGCGATCACGGGGCCGAAGGATCACGCAGCCGGCTTCCTGGAGGGAATCACCCTGCTGGCCTCGACGCGGCTGTGTCCCAATGTTCCGGCGCAGTACGCCGTGCAGGCTGCGCTGTCGGGAGTCCAGTCGATCGACGCGCTGATCGCTCCCACGGGGCGGTTGCATGAGCAGCGGGATGCCGCCTGGGAGGCGCTGGAGTCGATCCCCGGGGTGAGCTGCGTCAAGCCGGAGGGCGCGCTGTACGCCTTCCCGCGCTTCGATCCGAACGTGTACGACATCCGGGATGATGCGAAGCTCGTGTACGACTTCCTTGTCGCCGAGAAGGTGCTGCTCGTGCAGGGGACGGGATTCAACTGGCCGACCCCGGACCACGTGAGGATCGTGACGCTTCCTGAATCCCGAGTGCTGACTGAGGCTATCGAGCGGCTCGGCAACTTCCTGTCGTCGTACCGGCAGTAAGGCGGCGCGCCGTCCGCGGCGTTGTCAGAGCAGGGCGAGAGAGGTGGTGCGCCACCGACCGTCCATGCCCTCCAACCGCAGGGCCACAGCACGGGTGCGCGCCGGACCGCGGACGATGACCACGCCCTCGACGATGCCGTCGGCGGGGGAGGAGTGGCGTACGGAAACGATCTGATGCACGGGACGCTTCGCTGGGATGCCGCGGGCGCTTCGTGCGCGGGCGGCGAGGTTGGCCCGGGTGACGAGCTTCCGATACGCATCCTCGGTCAGCCACCTGGCGAGTTGGTCAACCTCGCGGACACCCGCGAAGATCTCCAGGACCCCACGAGAGATGTTGCGCAGGAAGGTCTCGGGATCGGGGAGGTCGGCGGTGCTCGTGCGCTGTGGCGCGAAGTACTGGTTCAGCTCGGCCGCTTCGTCTGCCGCGCGGTAAGCGCGTGCGAAGCTCGATTGCGTCGTCGCCATGAGATCTCACTCTCGACCGGTAACAGGATGTCGAGAAGTAGAGCACACGGCAGGGGGCTCGGTGGGGGCCGGGATCCCGCTGTGGACAGTTTCTCATCGACTCCTCATCTACGACGTACGCTCGCCCCGTGCGATGGGACCGGCTGTTCGATGACCTCGAAGCTCAGGCGTCAGCCGAGTGGGAAGCCGAGCGTGCGGCCCTCGCCTCCGAGTCCGAGCGGGTGCGCCTGTCGCGCGTGTCGCTGAGGGACCGGCTGCTCGTGCTGCGAGACGCTCAGGCCCAGGTGCGGGTGCAGTTGAGCGGCGGCGCCGGCGTCGAAGGGCGAATCGTTGCCGTGGGTGCTGATTGGTTGGCGGTCGACCGAGGACCGTCCTCCGTCAGCATCGTTCCGCTCGGTGGGCTCACGGGGCTACGGATGGCGCACGCCGACCTTCTGCACAGCGCTTCGGGACGTGTGGGGCAAGCCCTCCGCGAGCGGATGGATCTCGGTTTCGTGCTGCGCGACCTCGCACGCCGGCGGGTTCCCGTTCTTGTCGAACTGGTCGCGGACGACGCGCTGACCGGAACCGTCGATCGAGCCGGCGCGGATCACTTCGACCTTGCCATTCACGACCTCGACGTTCCGCGGCATCCGTCGGCGGTGACCGGATTTCGGATGGTTCCGTTCGGCGCCCTCGCGCAGCTGGTCGTGGCGGCCGGAGACGCGGGGCTCTGACCCGCGGAAGCCTCCCGGATCAGTCTGGGTTGCGAATGGCCCCGGTGCCCCACAGTTCCGGGAAGCTCGCGGTCTGCGACTGGTGCCACAGCGCCATGCGTCGGGTCTGTTCGACCTGGTCGTCGAGGTAGGACTCGACACTCATCTCGTCGATGCGCCACTGCCCGCTTTCGCCGACACGCATCCCGCGGAGCTGCCCGGCCAGGACCAGGGTCATCACGTCCTCGACCTCGATCGCGAGCACTTCGGCGACCTGCGATGGCGTCAACAGGCGCGCGTCGGCGGCGGGAGGCTGGGGCATGTCCCCATTATGACGCCGGGTTCTGACAGGGCGGCGCAGCGGCGCCCGCTGTGGATAAGCGCGGCAGCGATTCACGAGTCTCGGCGACCATGGTTCGCATGTCCTCCCGCTCTCATACCTCCCGGCGCCCCGCGTGGGCAGACCTGCGGTTCCTGGTCGGCGTCGTTCTGGTTCTGGCTTCCGTCGGTGGTGTGTGGTTCATCGTGTCGTCGGCGCGCCAGACCGAACCCGTCTACGTAGCCGTCCGAGCGATAGTTCCCGGCGAGCCGGTAGCTGCAGCGGACCTTGCCGTCGTGGATGTCGCTCTGGGAGTCGCGTCGAACGCTTACCTCAGGGCTGACGACCTCGGGGAAGGGTTCGTTGCAGCGCGCACAGTCTCGGCTGGCGAACTCGTGCCCGCCGACGCTCTCGTGACCGACGACAGTACGCGATCCACGACGGTCGTCGTCCGCAGCGCAGCCGAGGTACCGGGTTCGGTCGTGGCCGGATCGACTGTCGAGTTGTGGGCAGCGCCGCGTCTTGATCAGTCACGCTTCGATACGCCACGCATTCTCGTGGCCGACGCGACGGTCGTCAGCGTCACCCGGGATGATTCACCCCTGGCCGGCGGAACGGCGGCGGTCGAACTGGTGATTCCCCGCGCCGATGTCGCTGCCGCGCTCGCTGCAATCGCCGACGGCTCCGCGCTCTCGGTCATCCCCTGGACCCCGGGGCAGCAATGAGAGCGCTGATCGCGCTGGACGAGCCACACGCGACGCGGCTGGCCGAAGAGCTCTCGCGGCTCGGATGGGACGCGCACGCAACGCCGGCCACGACACCCGGTCTCGCCGCCGCTCGCGGTGGTGTCCGGGGTGCCGAGGAGCTGGAGCTTCTCGTCGTCGCTGCGCGCCACGACACACTCACACGTGAGCTCGTGACCGCTTGCGATCGGGAGGGAATCCGGATCGCCCCCGTGGGGGACGGTGAGACACCGGCGCGCCTGGCTCAGGCGTTCGGGCTCGGCGTGCCGATGTCGCCACGGGCTTCCGGGCGCGAGCTCGTGCGTGCCCTCCGAGACCCGCTGCCCGTCGCGCCGGTTCCCCGGAACAGGCGCCGAGTCATCGCAGTATGGGGTGCGGCAGGGTCGCCCGGGCGATCGACGATAGCGATCGAGCTCGCGGTGGAGCTCGCCCGCGACCGCGATGTGGCGCTGATCGATGCCGACTCCCACGCGCCCTCGATAGCGCTGGCGCTCGGCCTGCCCGATGAAGGTCCGGGGTTCGCCGCCGCATGCCGACAGGTGAACCGTGGCGCCCTGGATGTCGCCGAACTGGACCGAATCGCGCTTCGGCTCGGGCGGGGGCCACAGGTTCTGGCCGGCATCAATCGGCCTTCGCGTTGGCCGGAGCTGCGCGAGGATCGCGTACGTGCCGCGCTCTCCATATGCCGCGAGTGGGTGGATGACACCGTGGTCGACGTGGCGGCGCCCCTGGACCGTGACGAAGAGATCGTGAGCGATCTCGCCGGTGGCAGGCGCAACGCCGCAACGATCGCCGCCCTCCAGGAAGCCGATCTCGTCGTCGCCGTGGCCGGTGCGGATCCCGTCGGTATCAGCCGTTTCGTTCGCGGCTACGCTCAGCTGCGCGAGACAGTGGGAGCGACACCGATCGCGGTGGTCGCCAACCGGCTGCGCCCGGGCTCCCTGGGCATCGACGCCCGCGGCCAGGTACGCCGAAGTCTCGACCGGTTCGCCGGCATCCGTGACGTGTGGTTCGTGCCGCAAGATCCGCGCTCGGCCGATGCTGCGCTCCTGGCCGCCCGTCCGATCGCGGACGTTGCCCGGAGATCGCCGATCGTGTCCGGCGTGCGGCGCTTCGTGAGCGAGGCGCTCGCCGTCGACACTCGCAAAGCTGCGTAGTTCGAGCATCCACGCTGGGGCTCTAGGCTGAAACGATGTCGACCCTCAGCGATCTCGTCTATGACCAGGGGCGTTCCACCGGCGCGGATGTCGAATGGCTCCACCGCCTGGCCGGGGACGGTCAGTTGCTGGCCGATCTCGCTTTCGCCGACATCGTCATCTGGGTTCCGACGGCAGATGACTCGTTCGTCGCTGTCGGCCACGCCCGGCCCAGCGGCGCCGCGACCCTGTTTTATCGGGACATCGTCGGAGACCCCGTCCGACCCCAGTGGCGGACCCAGATTCGCGAGGCGTTCTTCTCGGGAATGATCGTCGACTCGGCATCCCCTGACTGGTTCGAAGAGACCCCGACCCGGGTCCGCGCGGTACCGATCGTGCGAGGGTCCGGCTCCGGTCGCACCACGCTGGGAGTCCTGACGCGCCACACCAATCTTGGGGAGACACGCACTCCTTCGCGCCAGCAGATCACCTTCAACGAGTGCGCCGACGACCTGTTCGGAATGGTCGCCTCGGGCGACTTTCCGGATCTCAGCGCACCGACCGCTCCGCGTCGGGGCGCTCCGAGAGCCTCTGACGGACTCGTGCGCCTCGACGTCGATGGGACGGTGACCTTCGCGAGCCCCAACGCTCTCTCGGCCTTCAATCGCATGGGGTTCGAGGATGAGCTCGAAGGCGAATCCCTCGTCGAGGTGACCACGGAGATCCTTCCCGAGAAGCGCCAGTTCGACGAGTCGCTTCCCCTGGTCGTGACGGGGAGGGCACCCTGGCGTGCCGACATCGAGGCGCGTGGTGTGACGGTGAGCCTGCGGACGATCCCCCTGCGCGACCACGGGACCCGCATCGGGGCGATCGTGCTGTGCCGCGATGTCACCGAATTGCGACACCAGGAGCAAGAGCTCATCACCAAGGACGCGACGATTCGCGAGATCCACCACCGGGTCAAGAACAATCTGCAGACTGTCGCGTCGCTCCTTCGCATCCAGGCTCGCCGTTCGCACACCGAAGAGGCCCGAGAAGCGCTGACGCAGGCGATGCGACGCGTCTCGGCGATCGCCGTCGTGCACGACACCCTCTCAGAGGGACTCACTCAGCGCGTCGATTTCGACGATGTCTTCGATCGTGTTCTCAAACTCGTCGCCGAGGTGGCTGCTGCACCCACGACACGCGCGCGGACCCGGTCTGTGGGACGCTTCGGCACCCTCCCGAGCGAGTACGCCACGCCCCTGGCGCTGGCCCTCACCGAGCTGGTGACCAACGCTGTCGAGCACGGCCTCGCCGGGAAGGAAGGCGACGTCGAGATCGAGGCCGAGCGCGACCCCGAGCGGCTCCTGGTGCGTGTTCGTGACAACGGCGTCGGCCTGCCGGAGGGCCAAGTCGGCCGAGGGCTGGGCACGCAGATCGTTCGGACGCTCATCCAGGGAGAACTCGGCGGCACGATCGACTGGCACACGCTCGTCGGAAGCGGTACGGAAGTCACGATCGACATCCCGCTCCGCTACATCGCGCTGGACTGAGCACGGCCTCCGGTCTCAGGCCAGCGCGCCGAGTGGCTCAGCTGGCGCGGCGAGCCCGGGCAGCGCGGCGCTTGAGGGCGCGGCGCTCGTCTTCGGAGAGGCCACCCCACACGCCCGAGTCCTGACCGGACTCCAGCGCGTACTGCAGGCAGATTTCGGTGACGGTGCACCGGGCGCACACGGATTTCGCCTTCTCGATTTGGTCGACGGCTGGACCGGTGTTTCCTACCGGGAAGAACAGCTCGGGGTCGACAGTCAAGCAGGCGGCCTTGTCGCGCCAATCCATAGGGGGTGCTCCTTGATGGGGAATGAGCATCGGGCCACCGGGCGGTCGGATACTCTGTGAGGTGTACGAGAAGATGTCTCGTCCCACGACCTTGTGGGAGCACACGGCTTTACCCATCGTCCCACAGCCGTTCACCCGAATCAAGGGTTCATCCGTGAGGACGTTGCAAGAACGTTGTGTACGGGCCGAGAGTGGTCGGGAGGTCCATGGTGCGCTCGATGATTGCCGCTCGAGCAGCGGGCGTGATCGTGCTATTGGAAGGGGCGGGAATCGGCGCACTCGCCGTCTGGGAGATCGTCGCGGTCATCACCGGGGACACGGCGGCACTCGACAGCGCGATCGCCCTGATCGTGCTGACGCTGGCCGGGGCGGCGATCGTCGCGGTGTTCGGTGTCGCCACCTGGCGGGGACTGTCATGGGGTCGCTCGGGAGCGATCGTGGCACAACTGCTGATCCTCGCGGTGGCGCTGGGAGCCGCAACAGGCCAGTATGCGCATCCGGTCACCGGCGTTGCAATCGCGATCCCAGCCGTCATCGCCCTCGTCCTCTTGGTGATCGCCGTTCGCGGCGCGGCCCCGCCGGCGCGGGAAGACTAGAGACCGAGCAGACCGCGGATACGGGCTACGTGCCCCGTCGCCTTGACGTTGTAGAGCGCGTGCGTGATGACGCCCTTCTCGTCGAGGACGAAGGTCGAGCGCAGCACACCTTCTGTCGTCTTGCCGTACATCGTCTTCTCGCCCCACGCTCCGTAGGCCTCGTGCACGGAACGGTCGGGGTCGCTCAGTAGGTCGTACGGAAGCGCGTCGCGTTCGCGGAACGCCCGCAGCTTGGCGGGAGCGTCGCGCGAGATGCCGAGCACCACGTAACCGGCGGCGCGAAGCGGCTCGACACTGTCGCGGAAGTCGCAAGCCTCCGTCGTGCAGCCGGGTGTCATCGCCTGCGGGTAGAAGAAGAGGATGAGGCCCTGGCCGCGCAGGTCGTGAAGCGAGACATCACTCTCATCCTGGTTCAGGAGGGTGAAGTCGGGTGCAGCGGTGCCGGGTTCTAGACGCACTGTCATGAATCCACCCTAGAGCCGTGCGCCCGGCGCGGGCCACCATCAGCCGGTGCGGTTGCACGTGACATGGATGCTGCGGCGCGAGGCGTATCAGGGGCGGTCAGAGAACGTCGTGAGCAGACGCTGCAGTGAATCCAGCCGCGCTGCCGCCCCGGGCCCGAGGCGTCCCGCCGCCACAGCCTCTTCGATGGCGCAATCGGGCGCGTCGGGCAGGTGAGTGCACCCACGCGGACACTCGCGTGCGACCTCGGCAAGGTCGGTGAACGCCCGCAGGATATTGTCGGGATCGACGTGACCGAGCCCGAAGGAGCGCACGCCGGGGGTGTCGACCACCCATCCCGTGCCCGACGGTGCCTCGTAGCGCAGCGAGACCGTCGAACTCGACGTGTGTCGTCCCCGACCGGTGACCTCGTTGACATGTCCCGTCGCCCGCTCGGCGCTCGGGACCAGAGCGTTGACAAGGGTGGACTTACCCACGCCGGAGTGCCCGACGAACACTGTGCTGTGGCCGACGAGCGCGGCACCGATCCGCTCCAGGGGCATGTCAGAGCGCGCACTGGTGAAGACCTCGAGGTCGAGGCCCGCGAAGTGCGACAGAAACTCCTCTGGGTCCGAAAGGTCGGTCTTGGTGATGACCATCAGGGGGCGGATACCGGCATCCAGTGCTGCCACCAGGTAGCGGTCCACCAGCCGGGGGCGCGGCTCCGGGTCGGCGGCGGCGATCACGATGAGCATCTGATCGGCGTTGGCGACGATGACGCGCTCGACCTGATCGGTGTCGTCGGCGCTTCGGCGAAGGAGAGACGTGCGGGGTTCGATGCCCACGATCCTGCCGAGAGTTCCCTCGTCTCCCGAGGTGTCTCCCACAACCCGGACGCGGTCACCGGTGACGATCGCGGTGCGGTGAAGTTCGCGAGCGCGGGCGGCGGTAACCTGGCGTTCGGCGCCAGTGTCTTCGCCGACGAGCACGGTGTAGCGGCCGCGGTCCACCCCCAGGACCCGCGCGATCTCGGCATCCGCGTGGCTGGGGCGGCGCTTGGTGCGCGGCCGGTTGGCCTTGGGGTTCGGCCTGACGCGGATATCGCTCTCGTCCATGCCGAGTTCATCGTCATCATCGACGTCCCCGAGCCAGCTCACTCCGCGCCGTTCCCTTCGAGCATGGAGGTCCAGAGCTCGGGGAACTGCGGCATCGTCTTCGCTGTGGTCCCGATGTCGTCGACCACGACTCCGCCGACGGCGAGGCCGATCAGCGCGCCGGTCGTCGCAATACGGTGGTCATGGAACGCCTGCCACACCCCGCCGTGGAGCGGCTGAGGCAGGATTCGCAGGCCGTCCTCGAGCTCTTCTGCGGCTCCGCCGAGCGCCCGCAGGTTGCCGACGAGCGCAGCGATGCGGTCGGTCTCGTGGCCGCGAATGTGCCCGACTCCCGTGATTGTCGTCGGTTCCGGGGCGAATGCGGCCAGCCCCACGATCGTGGGTGTCAGCTCACTCGCCGCCGACAGGTCGATCTCGATGCCACGGATGCCGCGCCCCGCAGCGACGGTGAGGGCGCCACCGCGGCGCGTGACGCGGGCCCCCATTTCGTGCAGGATCGTGGCGAGCATGACGCCGGGCTGTGTCGAGTGCGCGGGCCACCCGGTGATCGTGACGCTCCCTCCGGTGACCATGGCAGCTGCCAGGAACGGAGCGGCGTTGGACAGGTCGGGTTCGATGGCCACCGTCTTTCCGCGCGGGGGCTGCGGGGGAACGATCCACTCGCGCGGCGAGGGCCGCTCCACATGCACGCCGCGGTTCGCGAGGCACTCGATGGTCATATCGATGTGCGGCATGCTCGGCAGGCGTGACCCCGAGTGAATGAGGTGGAGACCCGTGTCGAAACGGGGAGCTGCGAGCAGCATCCCGGAAACGAACTGGCTTGAGGCGCTCGCGTCGATGACGACTTCGCCGCCGCGGATGTGTCCGTGCCCCCGCACCTGGAAAGGGAGTGCCCAACGGCCCTCGTCGTCGACGTCGACGCCCACGTCACGAAGGGCCGTGATCATGGCTCCCATGGGCCGGTGCAGCGCGCTCTCATGCGCAGTCAGTGTGACATCGCCCTCGGCCAGCCCGGCAATGCCCGCGATGAACCTCATGACGGTGCCGGCCTGACCGCAGTCGACTGTCGCACCGCGAAGCCCCGAGGAGGACGCACCGACCGAGCCGGATCCGCTGGGAGGCGTGACGATCAGGTCGGGCCCGAAGGGGCTCTCGCCCTCCACGCTCTCGATCTGGATACCCAGCGCCGTGAGGGCCGCAACCATGCGGACGGAGTCGTCGGAGTGCAGCGGAGCGTGGAGCGTGCTCGGAGAATCGGCGATCGCCGAGAGGATCAATTCGCGGTTCGTGAGCGACTTGGATCCGGGAACTGCCAAACGGGCGGTGAGTGCTCCCGAGGCGCGCGGAGCCGACCAACCGGACTCTCCCAAGCCGGTCGGGGTGGAATATCTTTCGCCGCTCATCGGTTCCTAGCCTAATGAGGGACGGAAGGAGCCCGATGACGATCGCTATGGCGCCGGACGTAGACTGGCGCGTGATGACTGATCAGGCCGAGGCGCCGGCCGACCCGCGCGCGCAGTTCGAAGAGCAGGCCCTGCCGTTCATGGACCAGCTCTACGCGGCTGCGATGCGAATGACACGGAACCCCGCGGATGCTGCAGACCTTGTGCAGGAGACCTTCGTCAAGGCGTACGCATCGTGGTCGAGCTTCACTCAGGGCACGAACCTGAAGGCGTGGCTTTACCGCATCCTGACCAACGCGTACATCAACACGTACCGCAAGAAGCAGCGTGAGCCGTACCAGAGCGCCATCGAGGATCTCGAAGACTGGCAGCTCGGCGGAGCGGAGTCCACGACATCGTCCCGCACGCGGTCGGCAGAAGCTGAAGCAATCGACCATATGCCGGCATCCGTCGTGAAGGACGCGCTGCAGTCGATTCCCGAGGACTTCCGGCTCGCGGTGTATCTCGCCGACGTCGAAGGCTTTGCGTATCAGGAGATCGCCGACATCATGAAAACCCCCATCGGCACCGTGATGAGCCGTCTGCACCGTGGCAGACGGATGCTGCGGGAGCTGCTGGCCGAATATGCGACCGAGCGGGGGATCTCGGTCGCCGTATCGAGGAGCGACACATGACCGATTGCGGTTGCGCCAAAGCCACGCGGGACTTGGAGGAGTACCTGCGCAACGAAGTGTGCAAGACCGAGCATGCCGACATCCGCGAGCACCTTGAGCACTGTCCGGCCTGCCGCGACGAAGCGCTCGTGGCCACGACGCTCACCGAGGCTGTTGCTCGGGCGTGCAAGGAGACTGCGCCCGAGGAGCTTCGCGATCAGGTCATGGCAAAGCTGCGCGCGGTACAGGCTGTGCACGACACAGAGCTGGCCTCGAAGGGTGCGTCGAGCGCTTAGTTCGCAGGCACGAAAACACGAAGCGCCCGGGGAACGACGTCGATCTGGACCGGCAGGGGCCCGATCGGGTCGCGGTCGGCGTAGGCGGTGACGCCCGGCGCGCTGAGGCGGATCATCCGAGCCCGGTACATGCTCACTTCGGGGACATCTCCGTGCGTTCCGCGGTAGACACGGGGGAGCAGTCGAAGAAAGCGCGCGCGATGGGTCGGGCGAACAAGGCCGACATCCAGTTCCCCATCGGCGGGATCTGCGCGAGGCGCGATCTGAACACCCCCGCCGTAGCTGGTCCCGTTGGCAACGGCTGCCATCAGGAGGGCGCCATCGTGCCGGGTCACGCTGCCCGCGGCATCCGTCAGTTCGATCTCGTATGCGAAGCTACGTAGCCCTACCAACTCTCGCAGAATGGCGATGGTGTATCGCGACGAGCCGCGAGGCCACCGCATCCGGTTGGCCCGGTCGTTGACACGCGAGTCGAAGCCGCTGGCCAGGACCGATCCGAAGTAGACCTCCGGCTCGCCGTGTCGACTGATGCGCGCGAGGTCGATATCGCGAGTCAGCCCGCCGACGATCGCGTCGGCAGCTTCGTCGGGGTGCAGCTCGCGGATGCCGAGCATGTCGGCCAGGTCGTTGCCCGTCCCCGCCGGGATGATGCCGAGAGGTGTCGTGCTGTGGGCCAGAACCTGCATCGCAAGGGACACCGTCCCGTCACCGCCAGCCACGGCTACGGCGTCAGTTCCGAGGCGCACCGCCTCGCGCAGCAACTCCGTCGACTCGACAGCGCTGCCACCGCTGATCAAGGTCGCGCGAATGCCGTGCTCGCGAAGTCGCTCGGCAGCCCTGGTCGCGATCGTGCCACCCGTTCCGGCTCGAGCCGCCGGATTGACCAGCACGGTGACGTTCAGAGGGTGAGCGCCTTCTGCATGATCTCCGCCTGCTCAGCGGCATGCACCTTGGGGGAACCCGTCGCGGTGGATGCCGCGGCAGCACGCGAGACCCGACGGATCGTGCGACCGTGCAGGTGCTTGACCACTTCGAGGGCGATGAAGGGCCACGCGCCCTGGTTCTCGGGCTCGTCCTGCACCCACACCAACTCGGCGTTCGGGTACTCGTCGATGACGCGGTTGAGGTGCTCGACCGGCGCGGGGTAGAACTGCTCCAACCGCACCAGGGCGATCTCAGGGTTGGGGTTCTTCTCGAGCTCCGACCGCAGATCCCAGTGGATCTTCCCGGCGTGGAGCAGGACCCGCTTGACAGCGCTCTTGTCGATCCCGCGATCATCGTCGAGCACCGGCTGGAACCGGCCTCCCACGAAGTCCTCGACGGGGCTTGTCGCACCACGAAGGCGCAACATCGCCTTCGGAGTGAACACGACGAGGGGCCGCCGCGGACGCGCGTACGCCTGACGGCGAAGCAGGTGGAAGTAGGAGGCCGGTGTCGATGGGCGCGCAACGATCATGTTGTCCTGGGCGCACATCTGCAGGTAGCGCTCGATGCGGGCCGACGAGTGATCGGGGCCCTGACCTTCGTATCCGTGCGGCAGCAGCAGGACGACGCTCGACTGCTGACCCCACTTCTGGTCAGCTGACGAGATGAACTCGTCGATCACGGACTGGGCCCCGTTCGCGAAGTCGCCGAACTGCGCTTCCCACAGCACGAGCGTGTCGGAGCGTTCGACGGAATATCCGTACTCGAAGCCCATCGCGGCGTACTCGCTGAGGAGCGAGTCGTAGATCCAGAACCTGCCCTGCGACTGCGACAGGTTCACCAGCGGCAGCCACTCCTGACCGTTCGCGCGGTCGTGGAACACGGCGTGACGCTGCACGAAGGTCCCTCGTCGCGAGTCCTGGCCGACCATGCGGACGTTCGTTCCCTCCACGAGGAGGGAGCCGAACGCGAGGAGCTCGCCGAACGCCCAGTCGATGCCGCCGTTGCGGCTCATGTCCTGGCGCTTGTCAAGCAGCTGCTGCAGCTTCTGATGCACCGTGAAGCCATCGGGTTTGTTGACGAACGCGTCTCCGATGAGTTGCACGACATCGCGCGAAACTCCCGTTGTCTCGGGTTCGCCGATCGTGTCGATCGAGCCGGTCATCGGGGCGCTCGCCACCTGAGAAGAACCGGTCTCGGCAGCATGCGTCTCGGCGAACGCCTGCTCCAGCCGATCCTGGAAGTCCTTCTTGGCCTGCTCGTACTGCTCTTCGGTGATGTCGCCGCGTCCCACGAGCGACTCGGTGTACAGGCGGCGCACCGACCGCTTCGCCTCGATGAGGTTCGTCATCAGTGGCTGGGTCATCGAGGGGTCGTCACCCTCGTTGTGTCCGCGGCGGCGATACACGACCAGGTCGATCACGACATCCCGGTGGAACCGCTCGCGGTAGGCGAAGGCGACCTGGGCGACTCGGACCACGGCCTCGGGGTCATCGCCATTGACGTGGAGGATGGGCGCCTGGATCGTCTTTGCGACATCCGTCGCGTAGACCGAGGTTCGGCCATCCTGCGGCAGCGTCGTGAAACCGACCTGGTTGTTGACCACGACATGCACGGTGCCGCCGGTCCGGTAGGCGCGCAACTGCGACATCTGCAGGGTCTCTACCACGACGCCCTGGCCGGCGAAGGCCGCGTCACCGTGGATGAGGATGGGCAACCACGAGAATGAACCCAGCGGCATCCGATCCTGCTTGGCCCGCGTGATTCCCTCAAGGACGCCATCGACGGTCTCGAGGTGCGACGGGTTGGCCGCCAAATACACCGGAAGCTCTTCACCGCCGTCAGCGACGAAGGTGCCCTCGGTCCCGAGGTGGTACTTCACGTCGCCGGAGCCACGCTTGGAACCGATCGCGACGCGTCCCTCGAACTCGCGGAAGACCTGTCCGTAGGTCTTGCCGGCAACGTTGGTCAGGACGTTCAGTCGCCCACGGTGCGCCATTCCGATCGTGGCTCCGTCGAGACCGGTTTCGGCTGCGCCCTGCAGGATCTCATCCAGGAGCGGAATGAGGGACTCGCCGCCCTCGAGGCTGAACCTCTTCTGGCCGACGTACTTGGTCTGCAAGAACGTCTCGAAAGCCTCGGCTTCGTTGAGCTTGCTGAGGATTCGTAGCTGCTCGTCGTGGCCCGGCTTGGTGTACTTGACCTCGAGGTTCTGCTGGAACCAGGCCCGCTGCTCCGGGTCCTGAATATGCATGTACTCGATGCCGATCGTGCGGCAATACGAATCACGGAGCACACCGAGAACCTCGCGCAGCTTCATCGTGCGCTTGCCCCCGAAGCCGTTGGTGACGAACTCTCGGTCGAGGTCCCAGAACGTGAGTCCGTGCGACTCGATCTCGAGGTCGGGGTGGGTGCGCTGCTTGTATTCGAGCGGGTCGATGTCGGCCATGAGGTGGCCGCGAACGCGGAAGCTGTTGATCAGCTCTTGAACGCGAGCGGTCTTGTCGATTCGCTCGGCGATGTCGACGTTGATGTCGGCATTCCAGTGGATCGGCGCATAGGGGATGCGCAGCTCCGCGAAGATGTCTTCGTAGAAGTGGCGCTCACCGATGAGCAACTCGTGGACCTTCTTGAGGAACTCTCCCGAGCCGGCACCCTGTATGACGCGGTGGTCGTACGTGCTCGTGAGGGTGATCGTCTTGCCGATCGCCAACTCGTTGAGGGTCTTCTCACTCGCGCCCTGGAACTCGGCTGGGTACTCGAGTGCGCCGGCGCCGACGATGCATCCCTGCCCCTTCATGAGGCGCGGGACCGAGTGCGCGGTACCGATGCCGCCGGGGTTGGTGAGCGAGATCGTCGTGTTCTGGAAGTCCGCCGCGGTGAGCTTGTTCTTGCGGGCGCGGGAGACCAGGTCTTCGTAGGCAGCCAGGTACTCGGCGAAAGTGAGGGTGTCGGCGTGCTTGATGCTTGGCACAAGCAGTGCCCGCGTGCCGTCGGGCTTCGGGAGGTCGATCGCGATACCGAGGTTCACATGGGCTGGCGCGACAACTGACGGCTTGCCGTCGATCTCTGCGTAGAACACGTTTTGGCTGGGGAACTCGGTGAGAGCGCGGATGATCGCCCACCCGATGAGGTGCGTGAAGCTCACCTTTCCGCCGCGGGTGCGCGCCATGTGATTGTTGATCACGATCCGGTTGTCGATCATGAGCTTGGCGGGGACGGTGCGCACGCTCGTCGCGGTGGGAACAGTGAGCGACTCATCCATGTTCGCCGCGAGAGTCTTCGGCATCCCCTTGAGGACCGTCACCGTGTCCTCGGACGGCAAGTCGTCGGATGCGGTGCGCGCGGTGTCGGGGGCCTGCGCCGGAATCGGTTGGGCGGAGGCAGGCCGTGCCGTCGTGCGCGCTACGGGCTGCGAGCCGATCACGGGCGTGGGTGCGGTCACCGGATGCGCATCGTTCGACGACGGCTTCGCAGCTGCGCGCTCTTCGGAGGGCTTGGCGCCGTTCTCGGCTGCGGAGTGGTAGGCCTCAAGTACCGGCCACCAGGCCTTATCTACGGAGTTGCGGTCTTGCCGGAACTGTTCGTAGAGCTCTTCAACGAGCCACTCGTTGGCACCGAACTCACTTTCGTTCGACACTCCGACGCCGGTCACCTGACTCGACACGTTAGATCGCCCGCTTTCGTCACGATTGTCGTCGCGGACCATCGTCGTCGCGCCCGCGTCGTTCAACAGTCCAGCGTAGTCCGTCTGAACACCCCGGCAGGCCATCCGAACCCTGGGCTGCGCCGCGAATTGGTCACGATTCCGCTGAGATCATTGACCGGTACGCTTGGCGCACATGGAGTTCTACGGTGATGCGCCGGCCTTCGACCTGACCTACTCGGACGTCTTCCTCGTTCCTCGCCGATCGGGGGTGGGCAGCCGACTCGAGGTGGACCTGTCACCGCGGGATGGAACCGCGGCCACCGTCCCGCTGGTCTCGGCGAACATGAACTCGGTCACGGGTGCGCGCCTTGCCGCGACGCTCGCGCGCCGGGGCGGTCTCGGCGTTCTTCCGCAGGACCTGCCTCTGCAGGAGCTGGACGCCGCGATCCGCTGGGTCAAGGACCAGCCCGCTGCCTGGGACACCCCGCTGGTGCTTCCCCCCGACGCGACGGTTGCCGACGCAACGACGCTGCTTCCCCCGACGGAGGGCTACGGCGTGATCGTCGCGCAGCCCGCCGACCGTCTCATGATCGAAGACGTTCAGGGCATCGTCACCGCTGTCCGACTCGGATCTGCCCTCCCTGACGCTCGGCTGGGCGATCTCGCCCGTGGACGACCCGCGTCGGTGGACGCTGATGACATCGAGTCGGCTCGGCACGCGTTCGACGTGATCGTCGCCGCCGACGCCGAGATCGTCTGCGTCGTGCACCACGGACAGGTCGTCGGCACGCTCTCGCGTCGGAGTGCCCTGCGGGCGACGCTGTACCGGCCCGCCGTTGACCGAGACGGTCGCCTGATCGTCGCGGCAGCCGTGGGAATCAACGGGGACGTCGCGGGCAAGGCTCGAGCGCTCGTGGCCGCGGGTGTCGATGTTCTCGTCCTCGATACCGCGCACGGACATCAAGAGGGGATGCTGGCGGCGCTGCGAACAGTGTCGGCTCTCGATCTCGGTGTTCCGCTCGTGGCGGGCAACGTGGTCACCAGCGCCGGCGTCGACGACCTGGTTGCGGCCGGTGCAAACATCATCAAGGTCGGTGTCGGACCGGGGGCGATGTGCACGACGCGCATGATGACCGCCGTGGGGCGACCGCAGTTCTCGGCTGTCCACGAGACTGCGCTCGCCGCTCGCACCGCCGGTGCTCACGTGTGGGCTGACGGCGGAGTGCGCTACCCGCGCGACGTCGCCCTCGCGCTGGCAGCCGGCGCGGCATCCGTCATGATCGGTTCGTGGTTCGCCGGGACGATCGAAGCTCCCGGGTCGCTGCAGCGCGACGCTGCCGGCAACCTCTACAAGGAATCGTGGGGGATGGCCTCGACGAAGGCGGTCCAGGCCCGATTCGGTCGCCTGGATGCCTACGAGCGGGCCCGTAAGGAACTGTTCGCCGAGGGGATCTCGTCATCGAAGATCTACCTCGACCCGCAGCGTCCCGGCCTCGAGGACCTCATCGACATGATCACCTCGGGTGTGCGCTCGTCGTTCACCTACGCCGGCGCCGCCTCGGTCCCCGAGTTCCACGAGCGGGCCCTCGTCGGCCTGCAGTCCGCTGCCGGCTATGAAGAGGGGAAGGCGCTCCCGGTCAGCTGGTGATGTTCGTCGTCCGGTGATCCCTCGAGTGCGGCAGAAATGTGCAGCTGCGGCGGATAGAAGCACAGCGGCTGCACACAACTACCGCATACGGATGCCGGCAGCCAGCGAACACGCGTGCGTGCTCCGCTCGGCGGCGAGCGGTCAGGGGCGCGGCAGTGCGCTGCGCAGTCCGTCGCCCGTGAGGATGTCGTAGAGGCGACGCGGACGCTCAACATCCGTGCGGTCCCACCGCGAGAATCCACGCACTTCACGTCGAATCTCGTTCTCCCGGTTCTTCTCGTCGATCACCGCGTCGGCTGCATCGTGACCTGGGCGACGGAGCGCGGCATCCCGGTACTTCCCTTCGCCGTCGAACTCGCCCCAATGATCAGCCTCGGGAAAGTAGAAGTCCGCGAACACGAGTCTTCCGGTCCGCAACATGCGCCGCTCTTGCAGCCGGGGTCGAGGGAACCCCAGGCGCGCGAGCTCGACCCGGCAGTGAGATTCGCGAACGTTCGCCGCTCCGCGTTCCGCGAACGACAGCACCCGTAGAGCTCGGACCTGTCCGCGGTGGTGCGCATCGCGAGTCCACAGCTCGTGAATGGTGTCGATGTCGGTGAGTTCTCCACCCGGCCGATCCGCCCAGATCGCTTGATCGACGCTGGCGACGGCGGGAAGAAACCGAAGCGAGCGGGCGAGATCAAGCGCGGTCTGTGCCGGCGTCGTGATCATGTGACGACCGAACGGCATCACCTCGAGCGTCCGCCGGTCGCGGGTGTGGCGGCGAACGACGCCGCTGGAGCGCCCGCCCGTTGCAGGCCCGCAGGTCACATCGACGGCCGCTGGCCAGGGATCCAACATGTCGATGCCGTGCTCCGCTGCCGCCGCCGCGTACGAGATGACGGCGCCGGGCTCAAGACGACGCGCGACTTCGTGAACACGCACGCGGTGGCGCTCGAGTGGGGCGAGCATGAGCCAGTGATCGGAGCGGACAAACGCCCCGGGTGCGACCTTCACCCAGGTGCCCTCGTCCAGGGCGCGCCGCAGGCGACGATTATCCAACGGTTCCATCCGCTCGGAACGGCGGATCGTGTCGATCTCGGGCAGTGGGCGCACGACAGCATCCTCGGATCGCGGGGCGCGCGTCATCCTCGCGGGCAGTGCGGAGGTGGATGCGCGCCCGAACGCTCGCGTAGGGGAGGAGACCCGGTCCTGTGTAAGGTGGCAGCGCACGGGGTGGGTCGGGCACGCGTGTCTGGTCAGTGCTGCAGTTTCGTGCGGATGCTGCGCACAGATGCGCCGCCCGTGCGCAGAAGTGCCGCACATGTGGGGATCAGACAGGTGCGTGCCGATGCCGTCCGGGTGTGGACGTTCGGCGGGTAGACTCGTCTCACGATGGACGACCCTCCGAGTTGCCGACGATCGCCCCACCGACCCGCACCCCAGACCGGGGGTGATGCGTGATGGAGTTCATCATGCTGGGGGTGGGGCTTCTGCTCACGATCGGCACGGGACTGTTCGTCGCCAGCGAGTTCGCGCTGGTCAACCTTGATCGCGCCGACCTCGAAGCGCGCCAGGCAGCGGGGGAGACGCGCCTTTCGCTGACGATCAGCGCGCTGAAGATCACCTCGACACACCTCTCCAGCGCCCAGTTGGGCATTACGCTGACAACGCTGCTCACCGGTTACACCATGGAGCCGGCGATCTCGAGTCTGCTACGCCCGGTCTTCACTGGGTGGGGCTGGCCGGATGCCGTCATCAGCCCGCTCGCCGCCATCATCGGTGTGGCGATCGCGACGATCTTCTCGATGGTGATCGGCGAACTCGTACCGAAGAACTTCGCCTTGGCCGTGCCCCGGCAGACGGCGAAACTCGTCGTGCCGTTTCAGACCGCGTTCACTACCGTCTTCCGGCCGGCGATCGTCGTGCTCAACGGGAGCGCCAACGCGTTTCTTCGCGCCGTAGGCGTCGAACCGAAGGAAGAGCTCTCGGGTGCGCGCTCGGCGGAGGAACTGTCGAGCCTCGTGCGCCGCTCGGCCAACGCCGGCGTCCTCGAGCAGGACACCGCGTCGCTGCTCGACCGTTCCCTCACCTTCGCGCGCCTGACCGCCGCCGATGTCATGACGCCGCGGCCGAGCGTTCACGCGCTCGCCGCTGACGACTCCGTCGAGGACGTCATCCAGCTCGCACGCTCGACCGGTCACAGCCGCTTTCCCGTGTACGAGGAGTCAATGGATGACATCGTCGGGATCGCTCACCTGAAGGCCGCGGTGGGAGTGCCGCGCGGCAAGCGCGGAACCGTTCCGGTGGGGGCGATCGCGACCGAGCCGCTGCGTGTCCCCGAAGCGGTCCATCTTGACGCGCTCCTGGCCGAGCTTCGTTCGCGCGGATACCAGATGGCTATCGTCGTCGACGAGTACGGCGGTACAGCCGGCGTCGTCACCCTCGAGGACCTCGTCGAGGAGATCGTCGGTGAAGTCCTCGACGAGCACGACCGGCGCCGCACCGACATCGTGCGCATCGACCGGGATGTCGTGTTCCCCGGTGAGCTGCGGCCCGACGAGGTTCTCGATAGGGTCGGCATCCGCATCCCCGTCGGCGACGTGTACGACACCGTCGGTGGCTACCTCATGAGCGAACTCGAGCGGATCCCGGTCGTCGGAGACACCGTCGAGCTCGAGGAGGGGACCCTTTCGGTGGAGCGGATGGCAGGCAGGCGCGTCGACCGGGTTCGGTTCGTTCCCGCCGCGCTTCCCGGTGAGGATGCCGACGAGGAGGTGTCCTCGTGAGCGACTGGGCAGGCCTGGCATGGCTGGTCGTCCTGTTGGTGGCCAATGCCTTCTTTGTCGGTGCGGAGTTCGCTGTCATCTCGGCACGCAGATCGCAGATCGAACCTCTGGCCGAGCGCGGCTCACGCGCCGCCAAGACATCGCTCTACGCGATGGAGCACGCGACGCTCATGCTCGCGACCTCGCAGCTGGGGATCACGATCTGTTCGCTGTTGATCCTGAACGTCTCGGAGCCGGCGATTCACCACCTCTTGGCGGTGCCGCTCGAACTCACCGGGCTGAGCTATGCGGTAGTCGACGTCATCGCCTTCGTGATCGCCCTCGTCCTGGTGTCTTACCTGCATGTCGTGTTCGGCGAGATGGTGCCGAAGAACCTCGCGTTCTCGGTGCCCGATCGCGCGGTTCTGATGCTCGCGCCGCCGCTGGTGTGGGTGTCGAAGGTCTTCCACCCGGTGATCGTTACGCTCAACTGGATCGCGAACCACGTCGTGCGGTTGTTCCGGGTCGAGCCGAAGAACGAAGCGACCTCGACCTACACGCTTGAGGAAGTCGCGACGATCGTCGCCCAGTCTCGTATGGAGGGAGTGCTCGAGGACACGGCAGGAACGGTCGCCGCAGTGGTTGAGTTCACCGAGAAGAAGGCGCGCGATATCGCGGTGCCGCTCGCAGATCTGCTGACGCTACCGCAGAACACGACGCCGAAGCAGATCGAGCGCGCCGTCGCCAAGAACGGGTTCTCGCGGTACGTCATCGTGGACCCCGCCGGTGTCCCGCTCGGCTACGTCCACCTGAAAGACATCCTGCGTGCTGCCGAGGGCGAGGGCGCCGCGACCGACGTCGTGAGGCCGATCGATCCGGCCCGCATCCACCACATGGTGCCGGTGACCGAGAACACCGACCTCGAGGATGCGCTTGCGCTCATGCGCGAGCAGGGACGACACCTGGCTCAGGTTCGGGATGCCGGCGGCACCATCACCGGCGTCCTTTTCCTCGAGGATGTCATCGAGGAACTCGTCGGCGAGGTGCAGGATGCCACGCGCCGCGGCTGGCGGAACGAGCGGTAGCGGTTCGCGCTCACCTCGTCCGCGTCAGGCGGGCTCGCTCGTATTGCGCCGGCCAATAGTCGATGTCGACGTCGAGTTCGGTCGCGGCGCGAAGGGCGAAGTGGGGATCGCGAAGCCACTCGCGCGCCGCCATGACGGCGTCGGCTGCGCCCGAGGCGAGAACCTCCTCGGCCTGCGCGCCCGTCGTGATCATGCCCACGGCGCTCACAGGGACCCCCGCGAGCTCGCGCACCTCGCGCGCGAACGGCACCTGATAGCCGGGCCCGGCGATGACCTGCTGGTGGGCGACGAGGCCGCCGCTGGAAATGTCGATGAACACGGCACCGCGCTGAGCAGCCCACGCGGCGACAGTTGCCGTGTCTGCCACGCCCCAGCCCCCTTCGGCCCAGTCCGTGGCAGAGAACCGCACCATTACCGGGGTGGTGGGCGCGGCGACGCGGACCGCGTCGATCACCTCGAGCAGCAGGCGGGCGCGGTTCTCGAGCGAGCCGCCGTATGAGTCGGTTCGCTGATTCGACAGGGGCGAGAGGAACTCGTGGAGCAGGTAGCCGTGCGCGGCGTGCACCTCCAGTACATCAAAGCCCGCCTCGACGCTGCGACGGGCCGCATCGGCGAAATCCTTGACGACCCGCGCGATTCCGTCGGCATCCATCTCCTGCGGAACGGCGTAGCCGTCGTAGGCGATCGCTGAGGGTGCCAGCGCCTGCCATCCGCCGTCGGCTATCGGCACCGAGCCGCGGCCTGCCTTCAGGGGCGACCACGTCGACGCTTTCCGACCTGCATGCGCGAGCTGGATGGCGGCAAGAGCTCCGCGAGAGCGGATCTCGGAAGCGATCGGTGCCCAGGCGTCACGCTGCTGGTCGTTCCAGATCCCGGTGTCGTCGGGGCTGATCCGCCCCTCCGGGCTCACGGCCGTCGCCTCGGTCATCACCAGACCCGCGCCTCCGCTCGCGAACGAGCTGAGGTGGGTCAGATGCCACGTGTTCGGCATCCCGTCTGTCGAGCTGTACTGGCACATCGGAGCTACCCACAGGCGGTTGCGGGCCCGCAGCGAACCGATCTCGACAGGGGTGAACAGCAGACTCATCGATTCTCCAGAGGTAGGGTTGCTCGCATGTTGCGGTCATGGGGGGCAGATGACGCGCGACGCGTCCTGGGGAGACCAACCGCGGGCGACGACAAGTATTCCCGCGGGGTCGTGGGGCTTCGCACCGGGTCGCAGCAATTCCCCGGCGCCGCCGTGCTCGGGGTCGAGGGCGCCTGGCGCACCGGCATCGGCATGGTTCGCTACCTTGGACCGTCGCGGGCCACACGGCTCGTGCTGGCACGGCGTCCGGAAACCGTGACGGCAGAGGGGCGCGTGCAGGCCTGGGTCATCGGGTCGGGCACCAGCGTCGAAGCCCGCGCGGATGCCGAGACGCGCGCGGTGCGCAACATTCTCGACGGGTCAGATCCCGTCGTCGTCGACGCAGGCGCGCTTGATCTCGCGGCATCGGCGACAGCGCCGGCGGTGATCACACCGCACGCCGGTGAGCATGCGAAGCTCCGCTCCGCGCTCGGGCTCGACCCGGATGACGCCCGGAGCGCCACCAGCGCGGCAGAGACCGCAGCCACGCTCGGAGCAGTTGTGCTGCTGAAGGGGGCCACGACCGTCGTGGCATCGCCGGAGGGTTGGGAGTGCGCGATCGAGGCCCCGACGTCGTGGCTCGCAACAGCCGGGACCGGAGACGTTCTCGCGGGGATTCTCGGCTCGGTCACGGCCGGAGCCGCTGCGCGGCGCGCGTCGGTGTCACTTGCCGCATGTGCGGCGACCGCGGCCTGGCTGCACGGTCAGGCCGCCCGTGCAGCGTCGGAGTCGGTTGCTGGCGGACCGATCACGGCGTTGGATGTCGCAGAGCACCTCCCGCCCGTGGTCGGGCACCTTTTGGCGAGCGCCGAAGCACCCACGGTGCTCAGCGAATCGTGATCACCACGACCAGCCTTGTGACAGGGTAGGCCCCGCCTCTTCCGTAGGATGGTGCCGTGGCACGTCGGGGTTGGATGTGGGTGGCGTTCGCCCTGGTACACGGTTTCGTCGCGGTGGCGGGCTATCAGCTCCCGCACGCACCGATGGGTGATGTGTACCTGGTGTACGAGCCCTGGTCGGGCTGCGCCCTCGGCATGATGGACTATTGCGGGCCGGCCGGGCGGCAGATCGTGGGAATCACGGAGCCGTGGGTCTACCCGGCCCTAGCGCTCGTGCCCATGCTCGCGGCGTGGCTGTTCGAGGCCGCGGTGTCGTACACGCCGGCCTGGGCGATCGTCGTGACGCTCGTCGATGCCGTCGCGTTCGCCGTGCTCCTCGGTGATGCGCGTTCCCGTGGCCGGGCGATTGCCGCCGCGTTCTGGCTCACGTTCATGGTCGCGCTCGGCCCGGTCGGCATGTACCGCCTCGAAGGAATCACGGTGCCCCTGGCGATCATGGGATGCCTGTGGCTCATTCGTCGGCCGTGGCTCGGATCGGCGCTGCTTGCTGCAGGCACCTGGATCAAGGTGTGGCCCGCCGCTCTGTTGGCTGCGGCCGTCGTGGCGGTGCGACGTCGCCTGGCCATCGTCGGTGGTGCGCTCATCGTGTCGGCGGCCACCATCGCGGTGGTACTCGCTCTCGGGGGCGGACGGTATCTCTTCGGATTCATCACCGACCAGACCGGCAGAGGCCTTCAGATCGAGGCACCGGTCTCGGCGCCATACATGTGGTTCGCGGCACTGGATGTTCTGGATTCGAGGGTCTACTACGCCAGCGACCTGCTCACCTTCCAGGTCAGCGGCCCCGGCGTGAACGAGGTGATCGCCGTCATGACGCCGCTGCTTGCGGCATCCGTGCTGGCGCTCCTGCTCCTCGGACTGTGGGGCGTTCGCCGCGGGGCGCCCGTCGTCCGCCTCTACCCCGCACTGGCCTTCGCGCTCGTGCTCGCCCTCATCGTCGTCAACAAGGTCGGCTCGCCCCAATACATGACATGGATCGTCGCGCCGATCGTCCTCGGGCTCGTCATCGACCGCGCTACGTGGCTGCGCCCCGCGGCGTTTGCCATCGCGACGGGCCTGCTGACTCAGATCGTCTACCCGATCTTCTACAACTTCCTCATGACGGACCATCCAGCCCCGGGGGTCGTCGCCTTGCTCACGGTGCGAAACCTCGCCCTCGTGGTGATGTTCGTCTGGTCGGTCATCCACCTGGTGCGCGTCGCCCGCAACCCCGAGTCCGGTGCAGGCCGATTGGCATCACACAAACGTCCTGCATCCGTCATCGAAAGGTCTCCCTCATGATTGTTGCCTTCTCCGTCGCGCCCAGCGGCACAGGCCGCGCCGACGGCTCGGTTCACGATGCCGTGGCCGCAGCAGTGCGGATCGTTCGCGAATCGGGTCTGCCGCACCGCACCTCATCGATGTTCACCGAGATCGAAGGCGAGTGGGATGAGGTGTTCGCGGTCGTGAAGGCTGCGACCGAGGCTGTCGGCGCGTACGGTTCCCGAGTCTCGCTCGTGCTCAAGGCCGACATCCGTCCCGGCTACACCGGCGAACTCGACGGAAAGCTTGAGCGCCTCGAGCAAGCCCTCAGCGACGAGTCCTGACACCGCAGACTGCGCCGTCAGCTCTCCAGGAGCCGGCGCAGGTGGACGCTCACAATAGGCGTCTCGATGAGGAAGCCGTCGTGGCCGAAGTCGCTCGAGATGACCGCTGCCTGATCGCCATCGAGGCTCGTGCGGATGCCGCGCGCGATGCGATGCTGACCCTCGATGGGGAATAGTCGATCGCTGTCGATTCCGACCACGAGGGCTGTAGCAGTCACGCGGGCTAGCGCATCCTCGATGCCGCCGCGGTCCCTGCCCACGTCGTGCGAGTTCATCGCCTCCACGAGGGTGATGTAGGTGTTGGCGTCAAAACGGCGGGGGAAGCGGGTGCCGTGGGAAACGAGGGACGACTCGACGGCGA
>NZ_DBHD01000091.1:15778-21427 GCF_002296025.1 Microbacterium sp. UBA837 | reverse complement strand
CCAGGGGAAGAAGAGGGCGAAGAGGGCGGCGGAGGCTAGCCAGAAAGCGGCGATGAAGACGACGTCGCGGGCGCGGAACGGCACGAGGTGTCGCTCGGTGCGATCGGGGTAGGCGCCGAAGGCGCGGGAGTCCATCGCGAGGGCCACCCGCTCGGCATGACGGATCGCGCCGGCAAGCAGCGGCACGAGATAGCTGGCCCAGCGGCGCAGACTCGCGATCGGTCCGCGACCGCGGTGCGCGCCGCGCACGCGGTGGGCCTGCCGGATGATTTCAAGCTCGTGACCGAACCGGGGCACGAAGCGGAACGCGGCCAGGGCTGTATACCCGATCCGGTACGGGACGCGCAGCTGCTGCACGCAGGCCCGCACGAGATCGGGACCGGTCGTGCTGAGGCCCGGGATGAGCGAGAGCGCGAGGATCGCAGCGAGCCGCAACCCCGTTGCGAGTCCGATCTCGAGAGCGCCGCTGTAGAGGGTCCATGCCCCGATCTGCAGCACGGGCGGGGTGTCGGCGACGAGTGCGGCATCCGTCCAGAGCGCGAAGCCGAAGCCCAACACCGCTATGGCGCCGGGTATCGCCAGTGCGAGAAGGACGGCGGCTCGGATGCTGAGACTCACGCCGACGAGCAGCACGAGGTACGACAGCGCGAGAAACGCCACCGGTGTCGCAAGATCGCGCACGAATACGAGCAGCACGAGCGCCGGAAGGACCGCTGCCATCTTCGCAAGCGGGTTCAGCCCGTAGAGGAAGCGCACCGCAGAGGTGCGCCGCACGGCGGCGTACGGGTCATCGGCAACGGATGCCGGGAGCATTGTCGGCGCCGTCGTCACGGGCCACCCCCGGGAAGGTCAGCAACGCGGGTGACCGTTCGCAGTTCCGGGTGCATGGCGAGCGGGGCGAGGGCGCGCGCGAGCGGCGGGACCCGCAGGCCCGCGCGGGCGATGAGTTCGGCATCCGCGAACACCTCGCCCGGCGCTCCGCACGCCGTGAGGCGTCCCGACTCCATCACCGCCACGCGGTCGGCGTACTCGGCGACCAGCTGCATGTCGTGGGTGACGACGATGATGGTCGTGCCCTCACGGTTGAGGTCGCGCAGCAGACCGAGAAGTTCGTCTGCTCGGGCGCGATCTTGTCCGAACGTCGGCTCGTCGAGGACGAGCACGCGAGCGCCGGCCACAAGGGCGGTCCCGACCGAGAGGCGCCGCTTCTGGCCCCCCGAGAGCAGGAACGGATGAACGTGCGCGCGCTCGCGCAGCCCGAAGCGGTCGAGAAGGTCGAGGGTGCGCCGCTCGATTTCCGCCTCGTCGAGGTGCTGGCGCCGCAGGCCGTGCGCGATCTCGTCGAACACTGACGCCGCGATGAACTGGTGCTCGGGGTTCTGGAACACGAACCCAACATGGGTCGACAGAGCCCGGTCATCCAGGCGGGCAACATCGAGGCCGTCGATCCGGACGGTGCCCCGGGGCGGCGTGAGCACCCCGGCCAGGGCCTGAATCAGCGTCGTCTTACCCGCCCCGTTCGCGCCGACGATAGCGAGGAAATCGCCGTCGCGAACCTCGAGTGAGACATCCGTCAGAACTTCCGTCTTCTTGCGGCGCAGCGTGAGTCCGCGCACCTCGATGCGCGTGCCGGATGCCGACATCCGTGTCTCGGTCGCCGCACCCGCCCCCGCCTCGCGTGTAGCGGCAGGAGCGGGCTGACGATCGAGTGCCGCGCGCAGTTCGTCGGGACTGATCGGCAGCGGGTCGAAGCGGTACCCGGCCTCCCGCAGGCGCAGAGCCGCGAGCGTCGAGGTCGGCAGCCACACGCCGAGGTCGTGCAATTCGGCCGCGCGCCCCCGCAGGATCTCGTCAACCGCCCCATCGGCGATCACGACGCCCGCGGCATCCAGCACGACGACGCGGTTCACGAACGGGGCGGCGGCGTCGAGGTTGTGCTCGATGAGCACGATCCCCTTGTCGCCGGATGCCGCGAGCTCGCCGAGAGCGGCATAGACGTCATCGATCCCGCGGGGATCGAGGTTTGCCGTCGGTTCGTCGAGCACGAGAAGGGGCGAACCCATGGCCAAGGCGCAAGCGATCGCGAGCCGCTGCCGACCGCCTCCGGAGAGGCGGTCCGGGTTCTCTGACCGCCGTTCCCACAGCCCGACCCGACGCAGCGAGCTCTCGGCGCGGGCGAGCACATCGGCTGCCGGCAGACGTAGGTTCTCGGGCCCGAACGCGACCTCGTCGAGCAACGTGCCAGTGACAAGTTGCGCGTCGGGGTCCTGGAACACGATCCCCACCTGGGTCGACAGCTGCGCGACGGAGTGCGTCGCGGCATCCATCCCGGCTACCTCGACGCGGCCCGTCAACGCGGCGGGAACGGCGTGCGGGATGAGCCCGTTCATGGCGAGGGAGAGCGTCGACTTGCCCGAACCGCTCGGCCCGAGAAGCAGCACGACGTCGCCGCGCGACACCTCGAACGACACGGATGCCGGGGTCGCGGCATCCTCACCCTCGTGTGTGATCCCGACCTCGCGCAGCTGCAGCAGCCGCGCGTGTTCCCTGCCGTGGGTCGGCTTCGGTGTCGCCGTCTCGCCGGGAGCGGGGGCGACGGAGGCCGAGCGTGCGGCGGAGTCGGGGGGAGCTGTCACGGGTCCTCGTCGGGAAGGGAAGTATGCCCTAACTTAGCTGAACCTAACTCCACGCGCCCCGAGATTCCGGTTTCGCGAGGAAGCCGCGTGGAGCGTCACGCGCGCCGCGCGACGCCAGCGCGCCGCAGCGAGACGCCGATTCCCAGACCCGCAGCAGTCCACGCGACGGGGCCGAGTACGGCCACGATGAGGTAGATGATCTGGGCCAGCAGCGGAAGGGAGGCGAGGTCGGCGGCGAAGGCGACGACGACAGCGACCAGGATGCCGATAACGACGGCCGAGATGAAGAACCGCCATGCATCCCACACCCGGTAGCGGGTGAGGGCGGCAACGAGCTCCTGGATGCCGCCGAAGAGGATCGCGGTGCCAAGGAACCGCAGCGCCCACTGGGGAGCCATGGCGCTGGCCACCAGGGCCGCGAACACGTGGCTCAGGAGCGCGACCCAGGGCAGACGGATGACCTCCTGCGCGATGATCCCCGGCAGCACGTGTGCGCCGAGAACGAATCCGTAGAAGATCGGTGCGATCCCGAGCACGAACGGCGTGACCCAGCCCGCAATACCCGCGAGGAGCCCCGTCGCGACGCCGATGGCGGCGGTCGTGAGGAGCACACGCGTCGTCAGGACGGAGGATCGGGCCACCGTATCAGCGTACTGCCGCGTTCGGGACCAAAGTCGGTCTCAGAGACGTCTGCGCCGTCGGGTCAGTCGCACTCCGGGCAGCGGCGGGGCGGGGATGCGCTCCGGGCCGTGGTCGATGACGTGACCGAATCGGGCAGCCGCGTTCTCCCAGTCCTCGCGGGCGGCGACGATCTCGTCGTGTGAGCGTCCGACGAAGTTCCACCACATCACGATCTCGTCCGGGAACGGTTCGCCCCCGAGTAGGAAGATCCGCGCGCCCCCGGTGGATCGCAGGGTGATCGCGTCGCGGTGTGTGCCGAGGTAGAGCAGGTGGTTCGTATCTAGTTCGGCGGTGTCGTGCGCCTGCCCGCCGGGTGCGCCGCTGACTGTCACGTCGCCATCGATCAGCAGCAGCGCGTGCTCCCACGCCTGTTCGAGCGGGACGAGTACGTCAGCTCCCGGAGTCAGCTCCAGTTCGGCACCGACGATCGGGGTGTGTGCGGTGGCCGGTGAGGACGCGTCGTCGAGTGTTCCGAGCACGACGGTAGCCTGCACGCTCCCCGAGGCGGCTGGCAGGTCGAGCACCGGAAGATCCGCGTGCTGTTCGAAGGATGCCTCCCCGAACCGGGTTGCGTCGGGAAGAGCCACCCACAGCTGCAGGGCGTCGAGGTCGACATCCGTTTCGCCTACCGAGTATTCGGAGTGGGAGATCCCGGCGCCCGCCGTCATGAGGTTGAGCACCCCTCGACGCACGATCACATCGCTGCCGACCGAGTCGCGGTGGCGCACCTCGCCGTTGATGGGCCACGTCACGGTCTGCAGGCCGATGTGCGGGTGCGGCTCGACGCGCATGGTGGTTCGCTGCGGCCCGAACCGGTCGAGAAAGCACCATGCCCCGACAAGGGGCAGGTCGCGCTGCGGGAGTGCCCGGGAAACCTGCATCGCGCGCAGTCCCCCGAGCGGCACATCCCGCATCTCGAGGTTCAGCAGGCGGGGTCCGTCGCAGTCGGCTGCACCCTCTTCGGCGACCGCTGCGTCGGAATCGAGGCGGGTCATCCCTGGGGCGCTGACCCGTGGGGCCACGCGATGTCGAGCCCGTTCACCTCGTGCTTCTGCAGGTAGCGCACGACGAACGAGCACTCCGGCACGACGGTTTCGCCGCGGGAGGCGACATCCGCCATGGCCTCCCCGATGAGTTCGGTTCCGAACCCGCGGCCCGAGAAGGCCGGATCGATCTCGGTGTGGGGAAAGACGAGGCGGCCCTGCTCGTCGGCGACGAATTCGGTGAAGCCGGCGAGAGCTCCGTCGATGCTGATCTCGTATCGTCCCTTGGCGTCGTTGCGCACGACCTCGGGGGTCACATCCGTGTCGGTCATCAGCTGTCCTTTCGTTGCTTCCTCCCAACGTAGGTGGCGGCCTCGGTGTTCCGCGAGGGTTCGCTCGGGTGGGCTTCGCTTCGCTGCCGTCAGGCAGACTCAGGGGGTGACCCCTTCGTCGACGCTCGCGGACGCGGTGACGGATGCTGCCCCGGATGCCGTGTACGACGCCTTTGTTTCATGGGCCGAGGGCCGCGGCATCCGTCTCTACCCGGCGCAGGATGAGGCTGCTATCGAGCTGGTCTCGGGTTCGCACGTGGTGCTGTCGACCCCGACCGGCACCGGCAAGTCGCTCGTCGCGATCGCCGCCCACACCGCGTCCCTGGCTCGCGGGGGCCGTTCGTATTACACCGCGCCGATCAAGGCGCTCGTGGCCGAGAAGTTCTTCGCGCTGGTCGAGATCTTCGGCGCCGAGAACGTGGGAATGGTCACCGGCGACTCGTCCGTCAACGCAGACGCACCGATCGTCTGCTGCACCGCTGAGATCCTCGCGAACATCGCCCTGCGGCAGGGCACGGATGCCGACATCGACGCCGTCGTGATGGACGAGTTCCACTACTACGGCGACCCCGAGCGCGGCTGGGCGTGGCAGGTGCCGCTGCTGCTTCTTCCGCGCGTGCAGTTCCTGCTCATGTCGGCGACCCTCGGCGATGTCACCCCGATCGTGTCCGACCTCGAGCGCCGCACGGGACGCGAGGTGGCGCAGATCACCGGCGTCGAGCGCCCCGTGCCGCTGCACTTCTCGTATGAGCGGCGCCCGGTCCACGACGTCGTCGAGCGGTTGCTGGAGGAGGCCGAGACTCCGATCTACATCGTCCACTTCTCGCAGGCCGCGGCCCTCGAGCGGGCCCAGGCGCTCATCAACACCAAGATCGCCTCGCGCGAGCAGCGCGATCAGATCGCTGCCGAGATCGGCGGGTTCCGGTTCACGACGGGGTTCGGCAAGACGCTTTCGCGCCTGGTGCGCGCCGGCATCGGCATCCATCACGCCGGGATGCTGCCGCGCTACCGGCGCCT
>NZ_DBHD01000091.1:15165-15360 GCF_002296025.1 Microbacterium sp. UBA837 | reverse complement strand
TCACAGCGCTCACGAAGTTCGACGGCACCCGGATGCGGCAGCTCAGTGCCCGTGAGTTCCATCAGGTCGCAGGTCGCGCGGGCCGGGCCGGATTCGATCCCTACGGCAACGTCGTCGTGATGGCGCCGGAGTGGGAGATCGAAAACGCGGTGGCCCTCGCCAAGGCCGGCGACGACGCTGCCAAGCGCAAGAAGA
>NZ_DBHD01000091.1:0-14837 GCF_002296025.1 Microbacterium sp. UBA837 | reverse complement strand
CGATCTTCCGCACGCTGCGGACGGCAGGGATCGTGGATGCCGATGCTGACGGCATCCGTCTCACCGTCGATCTGCAGCCGAACTTCGCCCTCAACCAGCCGCTCTCCCCCTTCGCGCTCGCCGCGATCTCCCTTCTCGACCCCGACGCGAGCGCCCTGGCGACCCCTTCCGTCCCCACGAACTCCGCAGAATCGCACGAACTCCGCAGTCCTGAGCCAGAATCCTCCGAACCTGGCGCGAATCTGCGAACGTCGGGTGCCACGACCACGGCCGGCACTGGCCACTACGCGCTGGATGTCGTGAGCGTGATCGAGGCGACCCTGGATGACCCCCGCGCGATCCTCTCGCAGCAGGAGTTCCGCGCGCGGGGTGAAGCGGTGGCGGCCATGAAGCGCGACGGGCTCGAGTACGACGAACGGATGGCGCTGCTCGAAGAGATCACCCACCCGAAGCCGCTGGCAGAGTTGCTTGCCCAGTCGTTCGCGGTCTTCGCGTCGAGCCAGCCGTGGGTCCTCGATTTCGAGCTCTCGCCCAAGTCAGTCGTGCGAGACATGTACGAGCGGGCGATGTCGTTCGGGGAGTTCGTCTCGTTCTACCAGCTCGCCCGCAGCGAAGGTCTGGTGCTGCGCTACCTCTCGGATGCCTACCGTGCCGTCCGCCAGACCGTGCCCGCCGAGGCGCACACAGACGACCTGCTCGACCTCATCGAGTGGCTCGGCGAGCTGGTCAGGCAGGTTGACTCGTCGCTCGTGGACGAGTGGTCGGCGCTGATCGATCCGGCGGCCGACCCCGAAGCGCCGGTCGTGCCACCCGCGCCGCCGTCCGTGCTCACCAACCGCCGGGCCTTCACCGTGCTCGTGCGCAACGAACTGTTCCGCCGGGTGCAGCTCGCGGCCCTCCAAGACGACGACGCGCTGGCAGAACTCGATCCGGGCGTCGACTGGTCTGCGGCGATGGATCGGTACTACGACGAGCACGACGAGATCCTCACGGGCGGTCCCGCGCGCTCGCCGCAGCTCTGCGTCATCGATACGACGGATGCCGACACCTGGCGGGTCGAGCAGATCATCGACGACCCCGCCGGAGACCATGACTGGCGCATCCGTGCCGAGGTGGACCTTGCGGCATCCGTCGAGGAGGGAACCGCTGTCGTTCGCGTCACTGAGGTCGTGCGGCTGTGAGCGGCGACGGTGCTGGCCGTGGCAGCGTCAGCGGCGCCGGATACGGTGGAGCGGTGAGCACGCCCGAAGACCCCTACGCCGATCTGGTGTGGGATCCCGACGATCTCGCGCCACCTCCCGACGGCGAGGAGCCGCCCGAGGACTGGGCGCCGGCCGCCGCCGGCATCCAGGCCGCACCTGCGGCTCCCGCCCGCTCGTTCGCAGGTGCAGATCCGCTCGCCGTGCTGGGCGAGGTGTACGGATACGACTCGTTTCGCGCCGACCAGGCCGACATCGTCGACCATGTCACCGCGGGCGGGGATGCCGTCGTCTTGATGCCGACCGGCGGCGGCAAGAGCATCACGTACCAGGTTCCCGCGCTCGTGCGCGAGGGCACGGGCCTGGTGATCTCGCCCCTCATTGCCCTCATGCACGACCAGGTCGAGGCGCTGCGCGCCAACGGCGTGCGAGCTGCGGCGCTGAACTCCACGCAGTCAGCGCCCGAGCGCGCCGACACCGAGCGCGCGTACCTGAGCGGTGAGCTCGACCTGCTCTACGTCGCCCCCGAGCGTCTGTCGGGCGCCGCGACGACGGCACTCCTGCAGCGCGGGCGGCTGAGCGTCATCGCTATCGACGAAGCCCACTGTGTGTCGCAGTGGGGCCACGACTTCCGACCCGACTACCTGGCTCTCGGTGATCTCGCCGAGCGCTTTCCCGGTGTCCCCCGCATGGCGCTCACCGCTACCGCAACGCGTGAGACCCACCGCGAGATCACCGATCGGCTTCGCCTTCCCGACGCCCGCCACTTCGTCGCGAGCTTCGATCGTCCAAACATCCAGTACCGCATCGAGCCCAAGACCGACGTGCGCCGCCAGCTCACCGCGTTCGTGCGCGCCCAGCCCGCCGGCGCATCCGGCATCGTCTACGCCCTGAGCCGCAAGAGCGTCGAGCAGACCGCGGCGTACCTGCGTGGTCAGGGTATCGACGCACTGCCGTACCACGCGGGGCTGGATGCCGCCATCCGTGCCGCGAACCAGCAGCGGTTTCTGCGCGAAGACGGCGTCGTCATGGTCGCGACTATCGCCTTCGGGATGGGCATCGACAAGCCCGACGTCCGGTACGTCGCCCACATCGACCTGCCGAAATCGGTCGAGGGCTATTACCAGGAGACCGGTCGGGCCGGCCGCGACGGTGAGCCGTCGGTGGCGTGGATGGCGTACGGCCTCGCGGATGTCGTGCAGCAGCGGCGCCTCATCGACGGCGGCGAGGGCGATCTTGCCCGCAAGCGCCGCCAGCATCAGCACCTGGATGCCATGCTCGCCCTCTGCGAGACCGTCGAGTGCCGGCGGGTGAATCTGCTGGGGTACTTCGGCCAGCCCGCCGAGGCCTGCGGCAACTGCGACACGTGCCTCGAGCCGCCCCAGACGTGGGACGGACTCGTCCCGGCCCAGAAGCTGCTCTCCACGATCGTGCGCCTCCAGCGCGAGCGCGGCCAGGCGTACGGGGCGGGGCAGCTCATCGACATCCTGCGCGGCGCCGACACCGAACGGATCCGCCAGCTCGGTCACCAGAGCCTCGCGACCTACGGCATCGGGTCCGACCTGTCAGACCAGGACTGGCGCAGCGTCGTGCGCCAGCTCCTTGCCCGGGGCATCCTGGTCGCCCGCGGTGAGTACGGCACGCTCGCTCTCGGCGAGGCGGCTGGCCCCGTGCTCAAGGGCGAACAGGCGGTGCCCCTTCGGCGCGATGTCGCTGGACGCGTGGGATCGGCGCGCGTGCGCAAGACCGCCGCGACTGATGTCGCCCCGGCTGACCGCGACCTCTTCGAGGCGCTGCGGGCGTGGCGGGCCGAGACCGCGCGCGAGCAGGGAGTGCCCGCCTACGTCGTCTTCGGCGACGCGACCCTGCGCGCGCTGGCCGCCACCCGCCCGACCTCGGCCGCGGGACTCGAGGGGATCACCGGCATCGGGGCGAAGAAGAAGGATGCCTACGGCGACGCCGTCCTCGCCGTCGTCGCCGCTCACGCCTGACTCGACAACCCGGAGGCGTTCAGTCCCGCAACGAGCCAGTGCGAGGCGCCCCGTAGGCTGGCCCCATGACCCGACCCGGCACCGCGATCGTTGTCATGGGAGTCAGTGCGAGCGGCAAGTCGGTGGTCGGGATCGAGATCGCCCGGCGCCTCCACCTCCCGTTCGTCGACGCCGATGACCTGCATCCAGCCGAGAACGTCGCGAAGATGTCGCAGGGCATTCCGTTGACGGATGCCGACAGGATGCCGTGGCTCGACCTGGTCGGCGACCGGCTGGCGCTGCGCTCCACGGGCGGAGAGGTGCCCGACAGCGCCGTCGCAGAGGCGTCCGGTGTCGTCGTCGCGTGCTCCGCGCTGAAGCGGTCGTATCGGGATCGCCTGCGCGCACGTGCTCCTCACACGGTGTTCGTCCACCTCACCGGTGATCCGGAGCTCCTCAGCGCCCGGGCGCTCGCCCGCACCGGACACTTCATGCCCCCGGCGCTGCTGGCCTCGCAGCTGGCCACGCTCGAACCGCTCGGTGACGACGAGGCGGGCGTGGTGGTCGATGTCACCGAGGCTGTGGCAACGGTCGCCGAGCGCGCCGTGGGGTGGGTGCAACGCGAGGGGAGCGAGTGAGGCGGCATCCGGCTGGAGGCTTCCGGAGCGCCCTGTCGCAACACCACAACCATCCGGTCCGACGTCGTCGACCCTTGTTGTAGGCATCGTGAAGCGATTTGAGCCGTCTTTGTGGGATGCCTACCGTGGACCCTGACGTTCTCTTCCCCCTCATCGAGAGGTGATCTCATGGTCGACGCTGCTGTCCGTCCGTCCGAAACACCCACCGCCGAACCGCACATCGACGCCGAACTGGTCACGCGGATGCTGCTTGGCACGTGGGCTGACACCCGGCGCGAAGCCCGCGAGATGATCAAGGACCCGGCGTTCTGGCAGATCAACGGCCTGTCTATGCAAGAGCACCGCGAGCGGGTCCTCAGCCAGCTGCATCTGTTGGTTGACGCTGGCGGATCCCGCCGCGCATTCCCCAAGAAGTACGGCGGGCTCGAAGACAACGGGGCCAACCTCGCCGGCTTCGAGGAGCTCGTGCTTGCCGACCCGAGCCTGCAGATCAAGTCGGGCGTGCAGTGGGGGCTGTTCGGCTCGGCGATCTATCAGCTGGGCACCGAGAAGCACCACGACAAGTGGCTTCCCGGCGTCATCTCGCTCGACTTGCCCGGGGCTTTCGCGATGACCGAAACCGGGCACGGATCGGATGTCTCGGCGATCGGCACGACGGCGACCTATGACCCCGAGACCGAAGAGTTCGTCATTCATACTCCCTTCCGCGGAGCGTGGAAGGACTACCTCGGCAATGCCGCGCTGCATGGCAAGGCAGCGACGGTGTTCGCACAGCTGATCACCGGCGGCGTGAACTACGGCGTGCACTGCTTCTTCGTGCCGATCCGCGACGACGAGGGCACCTTCCTGCCGGGTGTCGGCGGCGAGGATGACGGCGTCAAGGGCGGGCTCAACGGCATCGACAACGGTCGCCTGCACTTCGACCAGGTCCGCATCCCGCGCGAGAACCTGCTGAACCGCTACGGCGATGTCGCGCCCGACGGCACCTACTCCAGCCCGATCGACAGCCCCGGCCGACGCTTCTTCACGATGCTCGGCGCGCTCGTGCAGGGGCGCGTTTCGCTCGACGGCGCCTCGACGTGGGCATCCGCCCTCGCGCTCACGATCGCGGTGACGTACGGCAATCAGCGTCGTCAGTTCGACAACGGTGCTGGAACCCCCGAGGTCACACTCCTGGACTACGGCAAGCACCAGCGTCGGCTGCTGCCCCGGCTCGCGCAGGTCTACGCGCAGGCCTTCGCGCACGACGAGCTCCTGCAGATGTTCGACGGCGTCTTCAGCGGTCGCACCGACACTCCCGACGAGCGCGAGGATCTCGAAACGCTCGCCGCGGCGCTGAAGGCGCTCTCGACCTGGAACGCGCTCGACACGATTCAGGAGGCGCGCGAAGCCTGCGGCGGCCAGGGCTTCCTCGCCGAAAACCGCCTCACCGCGCTACGCGCCGACCTCGACATCTACGTCACCTTCGAGGGCGACAACAACGTGCTGCTGCAGCTGGTCGGCAAGCGGCTGCTGTCGGACTACGCCAAGCAGTTCAAGGGCAAGGATGCCGCATCCCTCGCCCGCTTCGCCGTGGGTCAGACTGCCGGCAACGTCGTCCACGGCGCGGGTCTGCGCCAGTTCGGCCAGGTCGTCACCGACTTCGGCTCTACCGCTCGCGCTGTCGAGCGCGGGCTTCGGGGCGACCAACAGCACGAGCTGCTCGGCGACCGCGTCCAGCAGATGGTTTCCGACATCGCCGGGCGGCTGCGCCCGGCTTCCAAGATGTCGAAGACGGATGCCGCGGCCCTGTTCAACGAGAACCAGGCCGAGCTCATCGAGGCCGGTCGCGCCCACGGTGAGCTGCTGCAGTGGGAGGCGTTCACGGATGCCGTGAACCGCATCGAGGATGCCGACACCAAGCAGGTGCTCACGTGGCTGCGTGACCTGTTCGGCCTGACCCTCATCGAGAAGCACCTGTCGTGGTATCTCATCAATGGGCGCCTGTCGAACCAGCGAGCCGCTGCAGTCACCCGGTACATCGACCGGCTGCTACGCCGGCTGCGGCCCCACGCCCAGGAGCTCGTCGACGCGTTCGGGTACGAACCCGAGCATGTTCGCGCACCCATCGCGTCCGGTGCAGAGCAGGCGCGTCAGGACGAGGCTGCCGACTACTACGCGCGCCAGGCAGCCGACGGGTCGGCACCGATCCCCGAGAAGGTAGCCAAGTCCGGTCGGTGAGGCGCGGCGCTCGCGCGCAGCGCCCCACCTCGCCGCGCTAGGCGACGCTCTGCGCTGCCTTCTCGATCACATCGGCGACGGCATCCGGCTGCGACAGGAACGGCGAGTGGCTCGAGGCAAGTCGCGCGGTCTGCGATCCTGCCCGTGTTGCAAGGGCTTCCTGTGCCACCACCGGGAAGACCGTGTCGTCCTCGGTGATCAGATAGGTGGTGGGCCGGTCGCGCCAGGCCACCTGGGTGAGCGTGTCGGAGAACGGCTGCACCGCCTGCGAGAGCAGTCGCGAACTCGCGCGGTCAGCCTCGTCCTGGCTCATGTCGTTGAAGAAGAGCGTGTGCGGGGGTAGCTCGTCGTTGCCGGCCGTTGACAGCGGGCCATCGATGACCCACCAGTCCGGCGCGACCCCGCCGACCGCACCCAGCAGTGACTCGCCCTCGTCCAGCGCGAAGGCCGCGATGTAGACGATGTGGGCGACCTTCGGGTCGGTGGCGCCTTGCGTCGTCGGAACACCGCCGTACGAGTGCGCAACGACGACAACCGGGCCATCGATGCTGTCGATGGCTGCGGCGACGGCATCCGCGTCATCCTGCAGTGTGAGCGTCGCCTTGTCGTCGGCGTGCACGGTCGGCAGATCAACGGTTTTCACGGTCCAGCCGCGATCGATCAGGATGCTGGTCAGCGGTTCGAAGGCCCAGGAGCCGTGCCAAGCGCCGTGGACCAGGAGCAGAGTAGGGCGGGACATCAGTGTCCTTTCTCGAGGGATCGGGTTAGGGTCTCAACGTATTCGCGAGTGTCCGCGCGGGCAGTGGCGCCCGGTGCGAAGGAGTGGCGATGGCTGCAGAGTGGGGCCCGACGATCCAGGGATCCACCAGAGGGATGCCCGGATGGAGCGGTCACGACCTGTTCTGTGATGCCATCGCGGAGGTCTACGTGGGCGTCCTGCCGCGGCGCCCCGAGCGGCCGAGCTTCGACGCCGACTTCGCGACGTACGACCTGGGTGATGCATCGCTCGGGATGATCGACACGCCGGCAGTGTGGGCCGACCGCACGCGGAGCTCGATCCGCCACGTGCCCGACGACGCGCTGTTCATCAATCACAGCACGACACCCTGGGGGTTGCAGCAGGGTGGCCGGGAGTGGGCTACCGGGGCGGCATCCGCCCTCGTCTTGGACAACGCTCAGCCGTTCACGGTGACGGTGGGCGAGAACCGGCGGCTGCGCCTGTCATCGCTGCGTGTTCCGCAGTCCCTCGTGGGGCGTCGTCTCGCCGAGCCCGAGGCTCTCAATGACGCCCTGAGCCGTGGCGGTGTCGGCGCCCTCCTCGGGACCCAGATGGGCATGCTCGCGGCTGCCACGAGAGCGCGCCTGGCAGGCGCCGCCACCGCCATGGTCGACACGGTTTTGGAGCTGCTCGACGCGGCATCCCGCGGCGTCGCTCCGCCTGACCGGGTGGCGACCATGAAGGCCTATGTGGAGAGCCGGCTCGCTGATCCCCGACTCGGGGCGGCGGAGGTCGCCCGCGCGTTCGGGTGCTCGGTTCGGACGGTCCACGAGCAGTTCGGGCGCGACGGCACCACGCTCGGCTCCTACCTTCGCGCGGCGCGACTGGACCGGGCCCGTCAGATGCTCCTGGCTCCCGCACCACGCACGCGCACCATTGCGGCAATCGCGCGGGAGTGCGGATTTGCCGACGTGGGGACTTTCCACCGCGCCTACCGTGCGCGCTTCGGGGTGAGCCCTGCAGCAGACCGGTGACCCGCGCCTCCGCTGGCGCGCCCCGGATGTCGGCGGCGGACCCTAGCCTGTGAGCATGAGTTCCGAGATGGTCCGCACCGATCTGGTCATCGAGGACGACGGTCTTGCCCGCTGCGGCTGGGTCGGTGCTGATCCGGAGTACATCCGCTATCACGACGAGGAGTGGGGCCAGCCGCTGCACGGTGACCGCGCTCTGTTCGAGAAGATGAGCCTCGAGGGCTTTCAAGCGGGGCTGTCGTGGATCACGATTCTGCGCAAGCGCCCGCGTTTTCGCGAGGTGTTCGCGGGGTTCGAGCCCGAGGCCGTCGCGGCTTTCGACGAGCACGACATCGCGCGCCTCATGACGGATGCCGGCATCGTGCGCAACCGGGCAAAGATCGAGGCGACGATCTCTAACGCAAGGCTCGTGACGGAGATGGCGCCCGGGGAGCTCGACGCGCTGCTGTGGTCTTTCGCTGTGCCAGGCGATGAGCGGCCACGCCCCACAGGGCTGAGGGAGCTGCCCGCCACCACCGCGGCATCCGAGGCCCTGAGCCGCGCGCTGCGGCGCCGCGGGTTCCGATTCGTCGGGCCGACGACGATGTACGCCCTCATGCAGTCGGCCGGGATGGTCGACGACCACCTCGACGGGTGCTGGCGAGCCGCCTGAATCCGGCTCTGGAGCCGCTACCGCGGCGTTTCGGCGTCGGGGTCTGTCAGCTCAGGTGTGGCAAGCGCGACTCCCGTTTCGATCAGGTGCGGGGCGTCATGGTCGACGACCTTCACGATCACCCCGCGGCGGCGCAGCTCAGCCACGGTGCGGATCTCTTCCCCGACATCTCGCCCCAGAGCGTGCACCGTGGCAACCACGACGACATCACCGCGGCGCAGGCGCCCGAACAGGCGGGCCAGTCGGTCCTCCCACGACTCGAGGGTCTCGGGCGACGGATGGCGAAAGTTCTCGATGGGAACACCGAACCGCGTCAGCGCGTCGCGCTGGCTCACCACCGGCGGCATCCCCTCGCGGGAGACCACGACACCGACCAGGCGCGCGTCGGAGGGGCGCGCTCGCCACCACGCGCTGTCGGCGCGTTGCGGGGCGAAGCACGTCGGACAGTCCGCCGCCTGGTGCGCGCCGGGGGATGCCGCGACGGGCCCGCCGTGATCGTCAGTCATGGAGGCCTCCACGGCTATTGTGCCTGACGGTGTCGACACTGGCGCCACTGGTGTCGTATCAGTCCGCGCTCTCCAGTCGCAGTTCGACGTTCAGCTGCGAAGCGTCGAGCTCGGCAAGGGCCCGACGCAAGGCTGCGCTGCCGAACTGGCCGCCGCCGCTCAGCTCGATGAGTCGCTCCCGGCGCACCCTGATGAGGGCGAGCCGCAGCTCGAGGATGTCGCGCGCTTCCTCATCCTCTGCTTCGCCGGACTGCAGGAACAGGGGCCCGACCCGCTCGGTGAACTCCGCCGCGAACGGCGAACCGTCGCGGCGCGTGAGTGACCCGTCATCGGCAGCCATGAGTGCAGCCTGGTGCATCTCGCGCGCGAGCCGCTGCTGCTCGGATCGCACGAGGTTCTCGTCGTCTTCGTTGGAGACGCGGAGGAGTCGCACCAGGGCCGGGAGAGTGAAGCCCTGCAGCATGAGGCTGGTCAGCGCGACGGCGAACGCGACGAAGATGAGGAAGTGTCGGGAGGGAGCGTCGGCGGGCAGTGTCTGGGCCGCCGCGAGGGTGACGACGCCCCGCATCCCCGACCAGACGATGATCGTCCCGTGCTTCCATCCGAGGGGTGCGGCTCGGTAGTAGTTCAGGTCGGACATGGCGCGAGAGATCCGACGGCGGAAGCCGGCGAGGCGACGGTTCCAGCCGGCCTCGGTGATGTGGCGGCCGCGGTCTCCATACTGCTCGGGACCGCCGGCTTCGATCTCATCGATCCGGTCTGAGATGGCGTTCAGTCGCTGGGTGCGCCTGGGATGCAGCCGCCGCCCCTGCCCCCAGACCAGCAGCGCGACGTATCCGGTCCGGACGACGAGCAGGATGCCGAAGGCCGCCCCCGCGATCCACAGGCCGTGAGCGATGCCGTGGATGCCGTTGGCGGTGCCCGTGACGATCTCGCTCATTTCGAGACCCATGATGAGGAAGACGCCTCCCTCGAGGAGGAGTTCGACGGTATGCCAGGTGACGCGGTCGGACATGCGCTGTTCGGGCGTGAACCAGCGAGCCGCGCCCTGGCCTGTGACGATTCCCGCGACGACGGCGGCGACGAGTCCCGACCCGCCCAGCTCTTCAGTGGGGAGGTAGGCGACGAAGGGAACGATGAACCCGGCTGCCGTGGTTGCTGCCGAGCTACGCAGCCATGATCGCAGGCGGAGGTTCGCGTAGCCGACGATCGCGCCGATCACGATCGCGATGAAGACTGCCCAGAAGAACCCGCCGACCGCGTCGATGGCCGGCGGAGCCTGGCCGGTCGAGGCGATCATGACGAATGCGGCCACTGCCGAGTTCAAGATCACCAGTGCGCTCGCGTCGTTGAGCAGGCTCTCTCCCTCGAGCATCGTCACGACCCGTCGGGATACGCCCAGTCGCTTGGCAACCGCCGTGGCGACGGCGTCCGTGGGGCTGAGGATCGCACCCAGAGCCAGCGCCAGGGGATACCCGAGATCGGGGATCGCGAAGTAGAAGAACGTGCCCAACACGAACGAGCTCACGAACACGAGCACGACCGCAAGGCCCGCGATCGGGAGGAGGTCGCGGCGGAACTCGACAGCGGGGAGCGAGACAGCCGCCGAGTAGAGCAGCGGTGGCAGCACGCCCACCAGGATCCATTCCGGGTCGACGCTGATGTCGGGAAGGAACGGGAGGTAGCTTGCGACGATCCCGACCAGCACGAGAAGGAGCGGCCCCGCAACCTTGATGCGCGGGGCGACGCGGGCTGTCATCGCGACGACGAGAACCCCGCCGATGACGAACAGGAACGCGTCTCGTGTGGTCACAGCAGCCCTCGTGCGGCGACAGCGTCGCGCTCCGAGACCAGCTCGGCAACGGAGGCATCGATGCGCGCCCGTGCGCGCGCATCGACCTCGAGCCCCTCGATGATCCGGTATCCGGCGCCATCCGATGACACCGGGAACGAGCAGATGAGGCCCTCCGGGACGCCGTACTCGCCGTGGGAGACGACCGCGGCAGAGGTCCACGCGACTCCCGCGGTCTCGTCCCGGACGTGGTCGATCGCGGCAGCCGCGGCGGATCCCACCGAGGAGGATCCGCGGACGTCGATGATCTCGGCGCCGCGCTTCGCAACCCGGGGGATGAAGGTGTCATCCAGCCAGGTCAGCGCCGCATCCTCTCCGCCGAGTCGCGCAGCCAGGGCGGCACGTGCCGGCATCCCGTCGACGAGGGCATGGTCGACGTCGGGGAACTGTGTCGCCGAGTGGTTGCCCCAGATCGTCATCCGCTCGATGCTCGCCGCCGGCCGGTCCAGGGCACTGGCGACTTGCGCAACGGCACGGTTGTGATCCAGGCGGGTGAGCGCCGCGAACCGCTCGGCCGGGACGTCGGGCGCGGATGCCGAGGCGATCAGCGCGTTGGTGTTCGCCGGGTTTCCGACCACGAGCACCCGCACATCGTCGGCTGCCACTGCGCCGATAGCGGCGCCCTGCGGCCCGAAGATCCCGGCGTTGGCTTCGAGGAGGTCAGCGCGTTCCATGCCCGCCGTTCGCGGGCGCGCCCCGACAAGGAGCGCGATGTTGCAGCCGTCGAAGCCGGCGTGAGCATCGTCGGTGACCTCGACGTCGGTCAGGAGCGGGAACGCGCCGTCCATGAGTTCGAGCGCGGCGCCCTCGGCGGCCCTCATCCCCTGCGGAATCTCCAACAGTCGCAGCCGCACCGGCCGGTCGGGCCCGAGCATGTCGCCGGCGGCGATGCGAAACAGCAGCGCGTAGCCGATCTGGCCGCCTGCGCCGGTGATGGTAACTGTCGTGGGCGTCGCGTCGGGAGCCATGACCCAGAGCGTAGTCGTCGGCCTCGTCTCAGGTTGGTCCGATGGTCCCACTTCAGGGAACGCGTGAGGTCCTGCCGGGGTTCTCCCGGCGGAGGAGATCGGCCGCGATCTCGCCGATCACCATGGCCGGGCGTGCGTGTGACCGCGGATGATCGTCGGCATCACCGAGGCATCGGCCACGCGCAGGCCCGAGACGCCGCGCACGCGCAGCTCCGGGTCGACAACCGACGCGGCATCCGTCCCGATCCGGGCAGTGCCGACGGGGTGGTAGAGCGTGTGCGAATAGCGGCGCAACGACAGCTCGATGCGCTCGGCGCTGGTCATCCGCTCGCCGCCCTCGGGCTGCACCCAGCTGCCCGTGGTGACGGCGCCCAGCGCCGAGGTCGCGATGAGTCGCTCGCACACCTCGAGGCCGGCGCGCAGTGTCGCGGCATCCGTGCCCTCGGGGTCGCTGAGATAGGCGGGGTCGATCAGCGGGTGCGTGTGAGGATCGCTAGAGGCGAGACGGATGCTGCCGCGACTGCGCGGGCGCAAGAGAATCGCACCGACAGTGATGCCTTCGCCCGGGAGGGGAACGAGGCCCTCGCCGACGTAGGGCGCGGCGGCGAAGATGATCTCGATGTCGGGGAGGCCCTCGGGCATCCCTGCGCGGGATGCGACATCGGTGCGCACGAACCCGTACGCCTCCGCGACGTTGGAGGTGAGCATGCCGCGTCGGGTGGCGAGGTAGCGCAGGAGCTCCGATGGGCGCTCGGCGCCGTACAGCGTGCCGGCTATGGCGGCAGGGGCGAGCCCCGCCACGAGGTGGTCCTGCAGATTCTTGCCGACCTCGGGGGAGTCCACGAGGGTGCGGATGCCGACCTCGGCGAGCTCATCTGCCGGCCCGACACCCGAGAGCATCAGGGTCTGCGGGGTGTTGATCGCGCCGCCGCACAGGATCACCTCGCGCCGAGCGCGGGCGTGGCGGGTCGTGCCGGCGATGTCGACGTAGACCCCGGTGGCCCGCGGCTCGCCATCGCTGGCGTCCGCGAAAGTCACGCGACGGACGTGAGCGTTCGTGACGACGCGCAGGTTCGGCCGTGCCGCGGCGGGCCGAAGGTAGGTGTCGGCTGTCGAGGCGCGGGCGCCGCGATGCTGGGTCACCATCGTCTGCGAGAACCCCTGCCCTGTGGGGAGGTTTGCCTCGGTGATGTCGTATCCGAGTTCGCGAGCGGCTTCGAGGAATGCTGCTGTGTGGGGCCGCGGGTCGCGCTGTCCTTCCACCGTTTGCGGACCCGACCGCCCGAGCGAGGAGTCGACGGCATCCTGCACGTTCTCGATGCGGCGCAGCACTGGCAGCACGGCATCCCACGACCAGCGCTCGCCCGCGGCCTCGGCCCACTCGTCGTAGTCGGCGGCGAACCCGCGCACCCACATCATCGCGTTCAACGACGATGAACCGCCGAGGGTCTTGCCGCGGGGCCAGAAGATCCGGCGACCCTCGAGTTCAGGCTGAGTGACAGTGTCGTAGCCCCAGTCGTAGGCACTGCGGAACAGCTTCTTGAAGGCTGCCGGAACGTGCAGCTCCAGGGCGCGGTCGGGGCCTCCCGCCTCCAGCAGCAGCACCGTGACGCAGGGATCCTCGCTCAGGCGAGCGGCGAGGGTAGCTCCTGCAGAGCCTGCGCCGACGATGATGTAATCGGCCTCCAACTCGCCGCCGCGTTGCGGCGCGCGCCGCGGGCGCCCGCCGGTCACGACCGGAACGCCGACTCGAGGATGCCGAGCAGAGTCGTCAGGCGCGGACGGATGCGGAACCGCGTGAGCAGTCGCCCCCCGTCTGCCGCGCCGGGGCTCGTGACGAACCAGGGTGGGCGGGGAAGCGCCGAGAACGTGCCGGGTCCGATTAGCGCACCGGTCGAACGGGGGAACGGTCGGAACGGCCCGCGCATCACTCCCCGTTCAACGTCATCCAGCAGCAGTGCATTGTGGACGACGCCGATGCCGCTTTGGACGTCTTCGAGGGTCCCGCCGGGATACGCGCCCCACGGCATCGTCGGGATGCCGAACGCGACACCGGTCCAGGTGTTGATCGCCACCGTGCCGTAGCGAAGCTCCGCGACCGCGTGCTCGAACCCGTCGCCGAGGGCTGCCTCGGTGTCGGGATCGATGAGGAGGTTGGCGCCGAGGGTCCCGGTCAGTCGCGCGTTCGCGTACTCGACAGCAGCGTCGAGGAACTCCTGGCCATTGCCGGGAAGCGTAACGACGCCCAGGGCCGGTACGAAGTACTCGGTGGTCTCCATGGGTGTCGGGTCGGCATCCGTGCCCACCTCGATGACCGCGCGGGTGTGGCCAGACGACCAGCGCGCACCCGGGTATTCGTCGGCCACTTCGGCCAGACGCGCCTGCGCTCCGGGGTACCACACGGGCCGCTGCGGTGCGCGGGACATCGCCGCCTCGACCTCGGCGAGGAATCGCTCGCGCTGGGCCCAATCCGCGCTGAGGATCACGACCTGCCCGGCGACGCAGTTGTGACCGCTGTTGTGCAGGCGCATTGTCGCGACGTGCTCGGCCTGGAACCGCAGGTCAGCATCCGACCACTTCCCGGGAACGACGATGATCGGCGATACACCCCCGAGTTCGGCGGTGATCGGCACCGATAGTCGGGGGCGGGCGCGCCGCTTGCCCGTCGCAGTGCGGCCGAACACGACCGTCTCGAACGTGCGAGCTGCTCCCGTGATATGGACGTGATCGATCCCGGCGTGCTCGGTGAGGGCAGCGCCGACCTCGCCGCCTCCCTGCACGATGCGCAGCAGCCCGAGCGAGATGAGAGGCGCCAGGGCGCGGCCGAACACCGGAGCAAGCGGGTCCTGTGTCGGGTTGATCTTGAGGATGCTGACCCGGTTGTGGGCGATGAGCTCGTAGAGGACGTCGAGTACCGGGATCGAGGTGATGTTGCCTGCGCCCAGGACTAGTCCTACCCCGCCGGAATCATTGGGCAGGAGCTGGCCAAGACCCGCCTTCCGCTGCGCGTCAGCGAGGGTCACGCCCGGGCGCAACCACACTTCGCCCGAGAAGCCGGAGACGAGTAGGCCATCGACAGCGCT
>NZ_DBHD01000079.1:6166-7654 GCF_002296025.1 Microbacterium sp. UBA837 | reverse complement strand
CGCGCCACCGCGCCCCCACCCGAGTCGGTAGTCCTCATCGGCCCGACCACGTACGAAGTGCACCGGGCAGATGAGGTCGTGGGCTACATCGACATCGTCGGCGGGGTCTATGTCGCCCTCGCCGGAGCCCGCTACGACCATGCAGTCGAAGTGCGGCAGTCGATCGTGCTCGACATTGCCGTTGCGGCGCTCGTCGTTCCTGCCGCGGCGGCCTGAGCGTAACGAGGAAGGGGACGGATGCCGAAGCATCCGTCCCCCTCTCAGCCTGTGCCGGGATCAGTCCGAGGTGATCGCCAGGTCAGGGGTGATCGTGATGTCGCCACCGGAGACCACACCGACCGCGACCTTCTCGCCGCGCGGACCGTGCTCGAACAGGAACTGGCCGTTCTCGGCATCCACCTTGACGTGATCGCCGGGGTTCAGTTCGCCGTGCAGGATCTTCTCGGAAAGCTGGTCCTCGATCTCGTGCTGCATCGCGCGGCGCAGCGGCCGAGCACCCAGTGCCGGGTCGAAGCCGACCTCGATAAGGCGATCCTTTGCGGCCAGCGACAGCTCGATCGTCATATCGCGATCCAGCAGGCGCTCGCCCAGCCGCTTCGTGAACAGGTCCACGATCTGGCGCAGTTCATCCTTGTCGAGCTGCGGGAACACGATGATGTCGTCGACACGGTTCAGGAACTCGGGCTTGAAGTGGCGCTTGAGCTCCTCGTTCACCTTGCCCTTCATCCGGTCGTAGGACGTCGCGGTGTCACCCTCGACCTGGAACCCGACCGGGCCGCCGGCGATAGCCTGCGAACCGAGGTTCGTGGTCATGATGATGACCGTGTTCTTGAAGTCCACGATGCGGCCCTGACCGTCGGTCAACCGGCCCTCTTCGAGGATCTGCAGGAGCGAGTTGAAGATGTCGGGGTGAGCCTTCTCGATCTCGTCGAACAACACGACCGAGAACGGCTTGCGGCGCACCTTCTCGGTGAGCTGGCCGCCCTCTTCGAACCCGACGAATCCGGGAGGGGCACCGAACAGTCGCGAAACCGTGTGCTTCTCACCGAACTCGCTCATGTCGAGCGAGATCAGGGCGCCCTCGTCGTCGAACAGGAACTCGGCGAGCGCCTTGGCAAGCTCGGTCTTTCCGACACCGGTCGGACCGGCGAAGATGAACGAACCGGAGGGGCGCTTGGGGTCCTTCAGACCCGCACGCGTGCGGCGGATCGTCTTGGACAGCGCGGCGATCGCCTCTTCCTGGCCGATGACGCGCTGGTGCAGCGCCTTCTCCATGAAGACCAGGCGGCTGGATTCCTCCTCGGTGAGCTTGAACACCGGGATGCCGGTGGCCTGGGCGAGCACCTCGGCGATCAGACCCTCGTCGACCACCGCGGGCGATGAGACCTCGCCCGAACGCCACTGCTTCTCGAGGCGCAGCCGCTCGGCGAGCAGGCTCTTCTCCTCGTCGCGCAGCGCCGCTGCCTTCTCGAAGTCCTGGTCTTCCGA
>NZ_DBHD01000079.1:0-5775 GCF_002296025.1 Microbacterium sp. UBA837 | reverse complement strand
GGCGGGCTCGACAGGATGCTCAGGCGCAGGCGCGCGCCGGCCTCATCGATCAGGTCGATCGCCTTGTCGGGCAGGAAGCGGTCGCTGACGTAGCGGTCGGCGAGGTTCGCGGCGGCGACGATCGCGCCATCCGTGATCTGCACCTTGTGGTGAGCCTCGTACCGGTCGCGCAGCCCCTTCAGGATGTTGATCGCGTGGGGCAGGCTCGGCTCGGCGACCTGGATCGGCTGGAAGCGGCGCTCGAGCGCAGCATCCTTCTCGAAGTGCTTGCGGTACTCGTCCAGGGTCGTGGCACCGATGGTCTGGAGCTCGCCACGCGCGAGCAGCGGCTTCAGAATGGATGCCGCGTCGATCGCACCTTCGGCGGCACCGGCACCGACGAGGGTGTGGATCTCGTCGATGAACACGATGATGTCGCCGCGGGTGCGGATCTCCTTGGTGACCTTCTTCAGGCGCTCTTCGAAGTCGCCGCGGTAGCGGGACCCGGCGATGAGCGAACCGAGGTCGAGCGAGTAGAGCTGCTTGTCCTTCAGCGTCTCGGGAACGTCACCCTTCACGATCGCCTGCGCGAGACCCTCGACGACGGCGGTCTTGCCGACGCCGGGCTCACCGATCAGCACGGGGTTGTTCTTGGAGCGACGCGAGAGGATCTGCATGACCCGCTCGATTTCCTTCTCGCGCCCGATGACGGGGTCGAGCTTGTTGTCGCGAGCAGCCTGGGTGAGGTTGCGACCGAACTGGTCGAGCACCTGCGATCCGCCCTGAGCTGTGCCCTGGGCCTGCTCGCCGGCGCCTGTGGCGACACCCGCGGGCTCCTTGCCCTGGTAGCCCGAGAGCAACTGGATGACCTGCTGGCGCACCTTGTTGAGGTCGGCGCCGAGCTTGACGAGCACCTGAGCGGCAACGCCCTCGCCCTCACGGATGAGGCCGAGCAGGATGTGCTCGGTGCCGATGTAGTTGTGGCCGAGCTGCAGCGCCTCGCGCAGCGACAGCTCAAGCACCTTCTTGGCGCGCGGTGTGAACGGAATGTGTCCCGTCGGCTGCTGTTGGCCCTGGCCGATGATGTCTTGCACCTGCTCGCGCACGGCATCGAGCGAAATGCCGAGCGACTCGAGCGCCTTGGCAGCAACGCCCTCACCCTCATGGATCAGACCCAGGAGGATGTGCTCGGTGCCGATGTAGTTGTGGTTGAGCATCTTCGCCTCTTCTTGGGCGAGCACAACCACGCGACGGGCACGGTCGGTGAATCTCTCGAACATCCGCTTACTCCTTCGGCCGGTGAGTCGCTGGATGCTGACCCACTGCTGGCGTCGTACATCGAGAGTAACGATCGGGCGCGCAGGGTATGCCGCTGTTCGCTGGGGGCATACCGGGGCGGACCTTTGACGGAACCTCTCGCTCGTTTGCCGCAACACGCCGCGGCCACCGCAGTCACACCGCAGATTGCGGCAAGCGAGTCGCCTACGTGCCTACCCCGCACCGCAGTTGACGGCTGGCGCGACCCGTCTTATCGTTTACCGATAACAACGATATTCGATAAGGAGTCGAGCATGGCAGTCTCTCCGGATGCAGTAGTCATGCCCGCGCGGCCCGATCGCATCACTATTCGCGTGATCGCCGTCATCACCGCGCTACTGGGCGTTGCCCTCGCAACCGCACAGGTTTCTCGCGCGGTGTGGATGCTCACCTCACCCGAGGTCACGGTGAATCTCCTGGCCAACGGGGCCACCCCAGTTGCCAGCGATGCTGCCGTGTCAGCATCCATCGACACGGTAGCGGTTACGACAGACCTCGTTGCATCTTCACGGGTTCTCTTCGCCGTCGGTGCGATCATGCTCGCCCTCACGGCGATCATCGTGGCGCTGGCGGTGACATGGCTCCTCTGGTCCATCTCCTCGGAGATGCGCTTTCCGGTCGCGCTGCACCGGTTCACGTTTGCGGCCGGATTCGCTCTCGTGCTGGGACCACTGATCGGCACCGCCGCGCAGGGCTTCGGCTCGATGGAGGCTGCCCATACGACCAACGATGCCCTCGGCGGCATCCTGCTTGTCGGGTTCGGGGTCGACGGTTGGGGGTTCGCCGTCCCCCTCGTCGGGTTCGCCGTCCTGGCTCTCGGCTACGTCTTCCAGGCGATGCGCAGGATGCAGCGCGACACCGAGGGCCTCGTATGAGTCGTGACGCAACCGAAGGACGTTTCTCGTGACCGTTGCGTGGACCGACCTGGGCGGCGCGCTCATTGTCGGCGCGGTAGGCGCGCTGAACATCGGCCTGGTCTTCGCCGCGCTGGTCTGGGATGCTCGGCGTCGACGGGTTGGCTCCGTCCTCCTCGATGTCACAGGAGCGGTTGCCCGTATCTGGGTAGCACTCGTGGTCGTGGGTGCCGTGTTCGGCTTGATCAGCCTCGTCGTTTCGCCGACGACGAGCATCACGGATGTTCCGATCACAACGGCATGGCCGAGCGCACTTCCCTGCCAGAGCTCGGGCGGGACGATGCCGAGCGCGACAGCGCTCTACTGCGGCACCATCGACTCTGCGTCGCTCCAGGTGGCAGGGCTCGGCGCCGATGTGAGGTCGCTCATCTTCGTTGGAGGCCTGCTCGCGTACGTCACCGCGGCAACGCCCGGCGTGCTCGTTTCCGTTCCGTGCCGCATCGCCGCCGCTGGCCGACCGTTCGCTCGACGCGCGCCACGGTGGCTCCTCACGTCAGCGGTTGTCGTTCTCATCGGGGGAACCGCGTCCGAGGTCCTTCTCTCGATCGCTCGTTACCTGACTTCGCACGAGGTAATTCCGGACGCGTCGTCTGGCGCGGCGATAACCGCACCCGTCACCTTCCAGCTCATCATCCCCATCTGGCCGATCGGATGTGCTCTCGGGCTCGCGGCTCTGGCCGTGATCTTCCGCTACGGTTCACGCATGCAGCGCGACACCGAGGGACTGGTGTGAGCCCCGCCGAAGCCGAGGACGACGGAGCGAGCGGGATCCACTGTCGTCTCGACGAGTTGCTCGCCGAACGCGGGATGACGCTCACCCGACTGTCCGAGCTTGTCGGCGTCTCGGTGGTGAATCTCTCAATCCTCAAGAACGATCGCGCTCGCGCCATCCGCTACTCGACTCTGTCGGCGATCTGCCACGCGCTGGATTGCGAAGTCGGCGACCTCCTCGTCCGTGCCGACGGATCGGACTAGGCATCCGCCCGCGCGCTAGTATCCGTTCGTTTGCCCCAAACCGTGCGCGGGCGCCGTCGCTCACGGCGTGTTGCGGCAAGTGAACAGGGTCAGTCGCGGGCAGCAAGGGCGAGACGGATACGGGTGAACAGCTCCTCGCGGTGGCGGTAGAGATCGTCCTTCGTGACCCTCACGATCCGCCAACCCCGTTCGACGAGCATCTCGTGGCGCCGAATGTCCCGCGCCCACTGCTCTGGGTCGCGGAGGTGATGCTCTCCCTCGTATTCGAAGCACACACCTGCGCCGGGGTAAGCGAGGTCGAGCAGAGCGAGTAGTCGATCCCCCTCCGCGACGGGCCAGTTGCACTCAGGCTCCAGCAACCCCGCCTCAACGAACGCGAGCCTGAGGTGTGTCTCGGGCCGAGATCTCGAGCGCGTACGAACCAGCGGGCGCGCTGCTCGCAACCGGTCCACCCCGAGCCGGCGGCCCGCCCCCAGAGCGCGGTCCAGATCCGCAACGGATGCCAGAGCTGCGGCATCCGTCTCCCACATCGGCTCGCGCACCGCGGCGTCGCCGACAGCGACGAGGTCTTCCAGCGCGAGCTCAGTGGCAAGTTCTGCCCACACCGCCGCGGGCGTCGATACCCTCAGGCCGGTCAGGGGATGGATGCTCACCTCAGCCAGATGCGGCGAGATCGACCGGCCCCGGATGCCGCGAGCTCGTCCCGCCCGCGCCGGGAGCCTGACCGCAACATCCAGGGGGCGCGCCATCGCAGCATCACCGCGACTTCGCGCGAGCAGGCCCTGCGGCGGCAGCGGCAGCCCCCACAGTACGGCGGCGGTGACGTGACTGAAGAACTCCTCCTCGCGCATCCGCCGGGAGTACTCGATGGCGCGCCGCACGATCGACTCTTCGCCGTCATCCGCTTCGACGTGGTCGACCGAACGCACACCGTGGAACGGACGGGAGAGGTCCTTCCGTCGCAGGCGGGAATCTGACATGCCGAAATGCCGTGCGGTAGCGACAGAAAACGGAGGCACGAGCCCATCGGGAAGCGGTGTCGCCTGCGGCATCCGTTCACGATTCCTCGCGCCCGCCTGCCCCAGCGTGTAAGAAACTCGACCGGGGAGAAGTCGCGCGGGTTACTGAGTGGGGAGGACCACTGTCAGGGCGCGGCTAACGCCTTCGTTTGCCGCAAACCGAGCCTCGGGGCCGTCGCCCACGGCGTGTTGCGGCAAGTGAACGGATGCCTCAGCCAGCGAGCACGGGTTCGTTTGCCGCAAACCGCATGGTGCCGAGTCGGCGCACGGCGTGTTGCGGCAAACGAACGGGGGAGGATGCGCCGGGCGGGCGAACGAGGCGTCAGTCGCTGGCGCCGTAGATCGTAATCGTCTGGTCGAAGGAGTCGCCGGTGAGCACGAGCTGCACGTCCTCGACGCCGGAGAGGCCGTCGGCGAAGGCGAAGTTCGTGCGCGGCGCCATGTCGGCGGTGCAGACCTGGTCGGCGGGCGGATCCTGGAACGTCACCGTCACTTCCGCCTCACCGGTGACTTCGCTCGATTCGACGACCGGCACGCAACCCGAGGAGCCCCAGGTCAGGATGACGAACTGGCCCTGCTGCTGGGTCCAGCCAGCTGTCGGCTCGTAGTCAGTTTCGCCGCCGGGGCCGGCTAGGCCGGACGCGCCCGCGAGCGTCACATCGCCGTAGTAGCCGGCCTCACTGGTGACCCAGATCTCCAGGTCTTGCGACGGGTCGACCCCGTTGGGCACGGTGACGAGCGTCGCGCGGGGAACGAGGTCGCGGGTGCACGCGGTGTCGGCATCCGGCTCCACCAGCTCGACGGCGAGCGCTCCGTCGGAGTTGATCTCCGCCGACTCCGCGGTGGGAACACAGGTACTCGAGCCGGATGTCACGACGGCGATGATCCGGCCGTCATCGAGCCACGCTGCCTCGACGTCGGTTTCTTGCCCCGCTGGCGCATCGGAGCCACTGAGGCACCCGGTGAGGCTGAGCGCGGCGGCGGAGCCGAGAACAACTGATGCAAGGATGCGGCGCTTCATGAGGCTCCTTGGGGCAACGCTGCTACTGGAGTGCAGAGGTGAGTCGGGCGAGGTTATCCAACACCGTGGACCTGAGTGGTTGCTTGAGCCACTCCTCAAGCGTGAGTTCGCGGCTGAGGGATCGGTACTCGGCCTCGACGCGGCGCATGTCGGCGACGAACTCCTCGCCACGCACCATCATCGAGATCTCCATGTTGAGGCCGAAGGAGCGCATGTCCATGTTGCTCGAGCCGATGACGGCGACCTCGTCATCGATCGTGAGGCTCTTCGAGTGCAGGATGAAGGGTCTCTTGTACATCCAGATCGTGACCCCGGCGCGAAGAAGGGCTTCGTAGTAGCTGCGCTGGGCGTGGTAGACCATCGCCTGGTCGCCCTCTTCGGAAACGAACAGTTCGACGTGGATGCCGCGTTGGCAGGCGGTGACGAGCGAGAGCAGCAGCGACTCTTCGGGAACGAAGTAGGGGCTGACGATGATGATCTTCTCGCGTGCCGCGAACAGCAGACCCATGAAGAGCTTCAGATTGTTCTGGTATTCGAACCCGGGACCGGA
>NZ_DBHD01000027.1:0-17111 GCF_002296025.1 Microbacterium sp. UBA837 | reverse complement strand
AGGTCGCCGATGTGGTGGGCCATGAAGGATGCCCGCGGGCTGAAGACCGTGAGGTCGGAGCCACGCTCATTCATGAGCTTCAGCTGGTTGGCTTCTATGGTTTCGCGGATGTCGTCGTCGCTGATGTGCAACGCGGCGGGATCGGGGGCTTCGCCCTGGCCGTTCGCGAAGGCGATCTGCAGGTCACGCCACGCTCCGAGCTGGGCCGGTGCGGTGGTGTAGTGGCCGTGGATGTCGATGATCACCGAGTGTCGTCCTTGTCACTGGATTGGCGCTGTCACTGGCGCTGTCGCGAGGGGTGCTTGTTTCGAGAGTAAGTCGGGGCTTCGGTATGGTCCAATAGATTCCGGAGTCCCTCTCCATAGACGGAGTCGATGCATGGCCATCCCGGATCTGAACCAACTGCGCACCTTTGTCGTGCTCTACGAACTGCGCAGCCTCACGGCGACCGCGGAGTTCCTGCATGTCACGCAGCCCACGGTGAGCTACACGCTCGCGCGTCTGAGAGAGCGCTTCGGCGACGATCTGTTCCGGCGCGAGGGGCACGTCATGGTGCCCACGACCCGCGCGACCCAGCTGTTCGGCCCGCTGCACGAAGCACTCGCGCAGATCGAGTCGACGGTGAGCGAGACGGCATCCTTTGATCCGTCGGCATTCACCGGAGAGCTCTCCCTCGGGCTGACCTCGATCGGTGAGCAGACGTTCCTGCCGCCGATCATGGCGGCCCTCGCGCGCGAGCGATCGACCGCGCGCCTCGCGGTGAAGCGGTTGGATGCCGACGAGGTGGAGGAAGAGCTCGTGCGGGGACACCTCGACCTCGCCATCACCGTCGCACTCATGGATGCCGCGCGCCTCTGGCGCACGCCGGTGCGCGCTGTGGAGTACGTGGCGCTCACCTCGCGACGGCATCCGTTGCCCCCACCGGGGCCTGACATGTTCGACGGACGCGGGTTCGTGCGCGTGTCATCCCGCGGCGGCCACACCTACCCGCTGCAGCTGCTGCTCGAGCACGGACTCATGCCGCAGGTCGCGCTGACTGTCGAGGAGTACGGCACGCTCCCGGCGGTGCTGCAAGACACCGATCTGGTGACGTTCTTGCCCCGTCACGTTGCTGAAGTGTTCTGCGGCTGGTTCCCGGCGCTCCGCATCGCGGACCTGCCCTGGCCGGGCCAGAGCACCCCGGTAGCGATCTTCACACGGCGCGAGTCGAGCCTCACACCGGCACAGCGCTGGTTCCGACGGCTCGTCCACGGCGCGGTCGTCGAGCCCGGCACCGAGATCTAGCCCGGCCCTCCGTTCAGTCGCGCCTTGATGCGGGTTCACCCGGCGCAGACCCACACTTAGGCGCGACCGAAAACAAGCCCCTTTGTTTCAGCTGCGCCGGGTGCGGTTCCAGCTCGCCTTGGCGGGTGCGAACGGACTTCGGACGTGGATCGACCACGTCGAATGTGGGTGAATCGACAGGATCGCCTTCTCCCACCAGGTCCGCGCCTCTTCGGGAAGCGCGGGAAGGATGACGTCCTTGTCGGCTTCGTCGTCGGGGTAGGGCCGCAGTGCCTTCCAGACCAGCTGCACCTCGGGCGCGCCGGTGGGGATGTCATCGATGTCGAGCACTGCCTTCTCCCACGGGAGCTGCAGGCGAGGATCGCGCCGGTAGACCCAGCGGTCAGCGGTTCCGTCTTCGAGGTTGATCTGCAGGACCCAGGCATCCATCGCCTCGTCGAAGATCCAGGCCGATGGAATGTCGGCACCGTCGGGCAGGTCGGACCACCGGACGAGCTCGTCGCCGATCCGCGCCCAGCAGCTCATCCCGTCGGGGAGCGAGCCGACGAGGTCATCGAGCTGGGTGTACACCGTGCTGATCGTGGTGCGGTCGCGCTCCCGCAGGGGTTCGCCGCGCCACTGGTCATAGGCGCTCCCGCCCGAGAGCCACCAGCGCGCCTCGGTGTCGGCGAGCAGGTCAGCGACGGATGCCGCGTCAAGTCGCGTCCACGGGGTGTCGAGGCTCGGCAGTGAGTCGGTCATGGTCCTATTGTGCTCCGCCACCGCGGCTCCCGCTCAGGAGGGCAGCGACTGCCGCTCAAGAGCGCAAGGACTCGGCGAACCCGCGCACGTGGGCGATCAGTTCGGTCGGCGTCGTGACCATCGGGAAGTGCCCCGTCGCGATCTCGACGACCTGCCATCCGGGCTCTTCGCGCACGAGGCGTCGCACCGGCTCGATCGTCGGATAGGCGGGATCCGTGCAGTCAATGAACAGGCGTGGGACCGCCTCGAGCAAGGCTGCGTCGTAGTCGAGCGGCTGCCGGTACATCCCGAACGGATGCGGCACGTGCCGGCGGTTCAGCCACGCGGCATCCTCGGGAGTGAGGTCGAAGCCTGATTCGGCGTTGGGCGCCGGGAGCGAGTTGTCGTTCTCTGCAGCTGCCGCCAGCCGCGCCGCGGCGACCTCAGGCGAATGGGCAACACCCCACCCGTCTCCGGGGCGCGGGAACATCGCGTCGACGTAGACCAGGCCCGAGAGCACGCCCGGATGCCGCTGCTGGAGTTCGACGGCGGCGCCCGTGATGACCATGCCGCCGTAGCTGTGCCCGACCAGCACGACGTTCTCGAGCTCTTCCATCTCGACCAGGCCGATGACATCGGCGATGTGCGTGTGCAGGTCGATGTCGGGTCGGCGCAGGTGTGCCCGCTCGCCGTCGCCGGTCAGGGTCACGGTGTGGACCTCGAACCCGGCATCCCGCAGCGGCGCCAGCACGCGCCGCCAGACCCAGCCGCCTCCCCAGGCGCCATGGACCAGAACAAGGGTGGGGGCGGATGACGACATGGGCGAACCTCTCAAGACAGTGCCGACGCGACGATGCGGGCGACGGGAGTCAGGGTATCGGGCACAGCACTGCCTTGCCGCCCGGAACCGCGGCCGTCACGAGGCGGGTGTCGAAGGTGGCCAGCAGCGCGTCGTGGGACGCAGCGAGGTGCAGCAGGTAGGTATCCGTTACCTGTGAGCTGGCGAGCAGTCGCTCGGTGTGAATCGACGTGTCGAGCAGGCTCACCGAATCAGCGAGAAAGACGTGGTCCTCTCGCGCGGTCAGGCTCGCGAGGCTCGCGAGCACGACAGGAACCGGCTGAGTGTTCGGATACTTCGGGTGACTGACCACCCGCACGACGCCGTTCTGCACGATCGGGCACGTGTGCCACGCGCCGTCGCCGTCCCGCACCACTCGCGCGGCGAACCAGGCGTGCGCGCGTTCGTGATGGACGTGCAACGGGTCGATCAGAGCGATGATCGCGTTGACGTCCAGCAGATGGCGCGTCACTGGTTGTCATCTCGCAGTGCGTTGACATCGTCAAGGGTCGCGCGACCCGCCGCAGGCGTGGTCGGCAGCAGAACGATGCCGTTGCGCTTGTCGAAGCGCCGGCGTTCGGTCAAAGTGGCGCGAGCGAGCTGCGAAACCGCCTCTCCGAGCGTGATTCCCCGGGCGTCGGCGAACTGCTTCGCCGCGGCGAGAACGTCGTCGTCGATCGTGAGGGTCGTGCGCACGCATCAAGCATCACGCATCACGCATCCGCCGTCAACGGTTCTGAGCGGGTTCGTCGTCCGGTCGGGCAAGAAGGCGGACCGTCGCGATTCGCCGTCGATCCAGCGACGTGACCTGAAGCGTGGCGCCGGGGATGTCGACGGTGTCGCCGACGACGGCGAGGCGGCCGAGCTGCTCGATGACATATCCGGCGATCGTGTCTGAGCTTCCGCGAGGCAACTCGATTCCGGTGCGCTCCTCGAACTCCTGAAGGTTCAACCGGCCGTCGATCGTGTCGCTTCCGACCACCACGGTCTCGGCGGTGTCGTACTCGTCGAAGATCTCACCCACGACCTCTTCGACAAGGTCTTCCAAAGTCACGATGCCGTCGGTTCCGCCGTACTCGTCGACGACGACCGCGATGTGGTGCCCGCGGGCACGCAGGCTCGTGAGTGTCGGCAGGACTCGAGCGGTAGCGGGTACGTACGGGATGTCGCGCACGAGACGCGCAACGGGCTTACCGGCGTCGTCGCTGGCGGCATCGAACAGGTCGCGCACGTGCACGAAGCCGACGATGTCGTCGATGGAGGTGTCGGCGACGGGGTAGCGGGAGTAGGGCAGGTCGCGGATGCGCTCCACGGCCTCAGCCACCGTGATGCCGTCATCCAGAGCCACGACCTCGGGTCGCGGCCGCATGACCTCGCTCACCTGCCGGCCACGCAACGACAGCACGTCATCCAGGATGCGGCGCTCATCCTCGGGCAGGCCTTGATGGGACGTGACGATGTCACGGATCTCCTCATCGCTGAGCTCGTCGGCTGTCTTGTTCGGGTCGCCGCCGAGAAGCCGCACCAGCGCGTTCGTCGACACCGACAGCAGCCAGATGACCGGTCGCATCAGCACCGCGAACCCGTCGAGCACGGGAGCGACGGCATAGGCGAACTGTGCGTTGCGCTGGATCGCGAGGCGCTTGGGAACGAGTTCCCCGAGCACGAGCGAGAGGTATGCGATCACCAGCGTCAGCCCGATCGTCGCCATGGTCGCCGCGACCGGCTCCGCAAGACCAAGACGGGTAAGCAGCGGCGTCACCGAGGGGGCGATGGATGCCGCGCCATACGCGGCCGAGGCGAAGCCAGCGACCGTCACGCCGATCTGGACCGCGGAGAGGAACGTGTTCGGGTTCCGTGCGAGCGCGGCGACCTTCGCGCCGCGGCGCCCGCGTGCGGCGATCGCGTTGAGCTGGCTCTCGCGCAGAGTTACAAGCGCCATCTCGGTCGCGGCGAACACGCCGCCGATGAGCACGAACACCACGACCAGGGCGATGTTCCACCACAGCTCGCCCATCAGCGGGTCACCCCGTCGCGCGCGGTCCTGTTCTTGCCGCCCAGGGTCACCCGGGCGCCGGGTCTATCGCCGAGCGCGTCGGTGCCGGATGCGTTCACGAGCGGTCCCGGGCGTCGCTGCGCGCCTCGGAGATCGCGTCGGCTGCGGCATCCGCATCGTCCGCCTTCTCGGCGATAGCGCTGGCGCGACGGTCCTTGCGGGTCTTCGCGAGGCTCGCGACCGTGGCCACAGCGATCGTGCCCGCGATGAACAGGAGCGAGACCCAGATCGGGATCTCGGGGATCACCGTGATCGGCTCGCCGCCGTTGAGGAACGGCAACTCGTTCTTGTGCAGGGCGTGGATGAGGAGCTTGACCCCGATAAAGGCGAGGATGACCGCGAGTCCCTGCGCGAGGTAAACGAGGCGTTCCAGGAGACCTCCGATGAGGAAGTAGAGCTGACGCAGACCCATCAGGGCAAAGGCGTTCGCGGTGAAGACGATGTAGGCCTCTTGCGTGAGCCCATAGATCGCGGGAATCGAGTCGACGGCGAAGATGAGGTCGATGAACCCGATGGCGATGATGACGAGCAGCATCGGGGTGACGAAGCGGCGTCCGTCTTTCTTCACCGTCAGCCTGTCGCCGTTGTACTCGTTGCTCACGGGCAGGATGCGTCGCATGAAGCGCATGAACCGGCCATTGGCTGGATCGGACTCACCGTGGGTGAACGCTTGGCGGTAGGCCAGGTACAGGAGCAGCGCGCCGAAGACCCAGAAGATCCACGAGAAGTTCTCGATGAGCGCGGCGCCCACCGCGATGAAGATCCCGCGCATGATGAGCGCGATGACGATGCCGATCATCAGCACTTTCTGCTGGTAGATCTTCGGCACCGCGAAGCCGGTCATGACGATGAGGAAGACGAACAGGTTATCGACTGACAGAGCCTTCTCGGTGAGGTAGCCGGCGAAGTACTCGCCGCCGAAGTCCCAGCCCGAGACGAGGCCGATGCCGACACCGAACAGCAACGCGAGGCCGATGTAGAAGGCCGACCAGCGAGCGGATTCGCCCAGGGTCGGTTCGTGGGGCTTTCGCACGTGCGCGTAGAACTCGTACACGAAGAACGCGATGGTGACCGCGATCGTGATGAGCCAGACCGTCAGGGTGACGTTCACAAGGGACTCCTGCCTTGGCGTTGATGATCAGATCTACGCCAAGGTCTTCTCCATCCCCGTCGCCGAGAACCGGTGACCCGGGACGCGAGAGCGTCCGTAATGACGAGCCGACCGTGGTGGAGTACTCCCCTTGGTTACGCGCGACGATACCGGAATCGCAGTTCCTGTCTCTGGGAAGGGGCTGGGAGCTGGGGTTTTCGACGTAGCCGCCCCGATGGCGCTCCCGGCTGCGAGGATGGCACGATGAGCGATTCGCGCGAAGCACGGGCAGAGCAGCGGCGCCAGGACGGCCCCAATGACGAGGCCGTCGAGGAAGAGATCGAGATCGAGTTTGAAGAGGTCGTCGGCGAGGGTGCCGAGCGGCTCCACCGTACCCTTCGCGCGACTCTGGTCACGGGCTTTCTGGGCGGTGTCGAAGTCGGCATCGGGGTGCTGGTCTACCTCGGCATCCTGTACCAGACGGGTGATCAGCTTCTCGCGGGCCTCGGATTCAGCATCGGTCTGATCGCGCTCCTGCTCGCCCACAGCGAGCTGTTCACCGAGAACTTCCTGCTGCCGATCGCCGCGCTCGTGGCGCGGGAAGGCACATGGCTCGACCTGGCCAAGCTCTGGGGAGGCACGCTGCTATCCAATCTGCTCGGCGGCTGGCTGATCATGGCGATCATCGTTCTCGCCTTTCCTGACTGGCACCCGGTCCTCGCCGAGACCGCCGAACACTTCATCGAGGCGCCTCTCACCCTCGAGTTTGCGGCCCTCGCAATTCTCGGCGGTGCCGTCATCACTCTTATGACGCGGATGCAGACGGGCACCGAATCCGTGCCCGCGAAGATCGCGGCGGCCGTGGCAGGCGGCTTCGTCCTCGCCGGCTTTCAGCTGTTCCACTCGATCCTCGACTCGCTGTTCGCCTTCGGAGCGATCATCAGCGGAGCACCGATCACGTACCTCGACTGGCTGCTCTGGTTCCTGCCGGTTCTCCTCCTGAACCTGGCTGGCGGCGTCTTGCTCGTCACGCTCCTGCGCATCGTGCGGACCGGCGAGCTGTTCGAGCTCCGGCGGCGCAAGAACGCCGGCCGCGCTTAGCACCTGGCGCTAGTTACGAGCGGTGGTCAACGACGCATCCGCCGACGACGCGGGCGTATCGAGGGAAGACGCCCGAGCAGCCGCCGACGCTGCTCGGGGACGACGACCGGGACAGGAGCAGTCACGATCGCATCAACCGCCAGTGATCCGTTTGTCGGTCCGACGATCGGGATGGGCGTGGTCGGGGTCGGTGCGAGCGGCGAGACCGGCATCCGCAGGAGTGCGCGCCGTGCGTGAAGGTACGCGGGCACGAGCACGAGCGTGGCACCGATCCAGGCGAGCGGGTTGCTCCAGACGATGCCGATGAACCCGAACATCGCGCCCAGCACGATAGCTGCGCCCACGCGCATGGCGAGTTCGACGATCCCCGTGATGGTCGGGATCAGGGCGTGGCCCAGGCCCTGCAAGGCGCCGCGGAGCACGAACAGGATGCCGAGCGCGGCATAGCTGAAGGCGTTGACGACGAGCATCGTGGCGGCCATCGAGACGACGTTCTCGACCCCGCGGCCCACGAAGAGCTCGATGATCTGCCTCCCGAAGGCGACGAGCGCGACGCCGAGCACGACAGACGCGATCGTCGAGATCACCAGAGATTGCCTGACGCCGCGTAGGATGCGATCCGGTCGCCGAGCGCCGAAGTTCTGGGCGACGTACATCGACACGGCGAGACCTAGCGACTGGAGAAGAGCCACCGCGAGGCCATCGACCCGCGAGGCAGCGGTGTAGGCGGCGACTTCGGCGGTGCCCAGCTCGTTCAGGCGCACCTGCACCGTCAGGGTGCCGATCGCGATGATCGACGCCTGGAAGCCCATCGGCAAACCGAGCCGCAGGTGGTTGAGCACCTCCGCGCGGCGAAGTCGCCAGTCGGCGCGGTGCACATGCAGAGCAGGAGCCCGCCGGCGCACGTAGTCCAGGCACCAGATCACTGAGAGAGCCTGGGCGATGACGGTGGATGCCGCGGCTCCGGCGACTCCCCACTGGAGGGGTCCGACGGTGACGATGACGAAGGCGACGTTGAGCGCGCACGCGATGCTCAGGAACACCAGGGGCGTGCGGGAATCGCCGATCGCCCGGATAATCGCCGAGAGGTAGTTGAAGAACATGATCGCGCCCGACCCGAGGAAGCTCACCTGCGCGAACACCGTTGCTTGCGGAATCAGAGCGGGGGGCGTCTGCATCAGCACGAGGAGCGGTTCGGCGACCAGTGGTGCGACAACGGTCAGGACAACGGATGCTGCCGCCGTGAGCACCGTCCCGACAGCTACGGACCGGCGCACTGCAGCGCCGTCGTGCGCGCCGAACGCCTGCGCCGTCGGGATCGCGAACCCCGTCGTCATGCCCCACGCAAAGCCGAGCAAGAGGAACAGCAGGCTGCCCGTCGCCCCGACCGCCGCGAGCGCGTCAACGCCGAGCTGGCGCCCGACAACGATCGCATCGACGAACTGGTAGAGCTGCTGCACCACGTTGCCGATGAGCAGCGGCACCGAGAAGAGAAGGATCACCCGCCACGGGTGCCCGGTGATCAGGCTGCGCGCCATTCGTGCCCTCGAGTCTTGCGTCGGAGATGGGGAAGACGGTGTCGTTGAGGGCACCGTTGCTCAGTTTATCGAATCGATTCGAGGCGAGGCAAGAGGGAGTCAGCGATCTGCGCCGCGAAACAATAGCGGGAAGCGATGGGCCAAGTTCTGCCCGGATACGTCAGAGCTACCGACTCGCAGCCGAAAGACCCCGGACCTATTGTAGGAACCGCTGGAAGATGTCCATGTGGCCCGTGTCGGGGATGGATTTACAGCGACAGATGGCCGCCGATTCGCCTCCACTCTCCGGCTTGAGTTGTCCATGAGACGACCGCGTGCCTCACTGACGCGGTGAGGGCAGCAGGCTGAGTCCGCTGTCGTCGACGACGAGCACGTCGCCCTCGTCGGTGATCGTGATGGCTTGGGCAGTGCCGTGTACGGTGCCGACCTCCTGCCATGACCCAGCCCCCGTGACGGTCCAGATCGTGTCGTTGGCATCAACGCCGACCAACCGCTGGCGGTCCGGGGAGGCTGCCATGAGGAACAGGTTGGGTGCGTCGGTGAGAGCCGCGAAGCTCTCACCGCGGTCCGTGCTGACCTGCGGGCCGTCAGGAGTGACCGCGATGATCCGACCGACTGCATCCACCTCCAGACCGAAGGCGAGCAGGGTGCTACCGGTGGGCGACCACGAGACACCGCCGTCCGTGCTGATGAGCACGGCGCCGTCTCCGGCGTCTTGCCCATAAAGGGTGCCGTCCGGGCCGGCGGTGAGGGCGTGGAAGTCTTTCTCTCCGGTGAACGCGACCGGCTCCCAGGTCTCGCCGCCGTCTTGGCTGCGGATGATGCCGAGGTTCCTCTCCCCCAGCTCGGCGGGTGTGTTGCGGCCGGGGTGGCCGGAAGCGATCAGATCCCCATTCAGCGCGGTGAGCCCCATCGCGTCGAAGTCGTTACCGCCGACACGAGGACCGATCTCGCCGTCCGCGGTGGCAGTGAAGATGCCTTCGTGGGTGCCGAGGAGGAACCCGTCCCCGTCAGGTGCGGGAACGATGGCGTGCACGTGGGCAACAACCTGGGCGTGTTCGGCACCGGTGGAGGGCGGTGCAGCAGCTGCACAGCCGGTGAGAGTCAGAGCAGAAAGCGCGACAAGACTCGTTGTCGCGCGCAGGGGCATGCGCATACGCACCCTTTCGAGTCCAGGGTGAGGACGCCCTCGGGTGGGGCGTCCTCACCGGGTGCGGTCAGAGCTGCGCGAGCAGCTCCTGCATGGTGGCGATCTCCGCGGTCTGCGTGTCGATGATGGTCTGCGCCATCGCGATCGCGTCCGGATTCTGCCCGTTGTCGACTTCATCCTGCGCCATAGTGATGGCGCCTTCGTGGTGCATCGTCATCTGTTCGAGGAACAGCCGCGACGCCTCCGCTCCGGTAGCCGCTTCCAGCGCCGCCATGTCGTCGCCGCTCATCATGCCGCCGCCGTGGTCCATGCCTTCCATGGAGCCGGTGTCGCTATCGGCACCCCACTCTTCCAGCCATGATTGCAGCTGGTCGATCTCGGGCTGCTGGGCGGCTTTAATATCGGAGGCCAGGGTGAGGACACCCGGGTCGATGCCTTCCTTGTCCAGGACCATGTCCGACATCTCGACGGCCTGTTCGTGGTGCGGGATCATCATCTGCGCGAACATCACATCCGCGTCATTGAAGTCCGCCGTCGCGGCAGACGAGGAGGACGACGGGGCCGAGCTGCCGTGGTCCATGCCAGGCATGGACTCTGAGCCGGAGTCGCCGGCGCAGCCCGCGAGAGTGAGCGCAGCGGCGAGGGTGAGTGCGGCGGTTGCCGCGGTACGAATCTTCATCAGAGTTCTCCAATACAGGGGTACGTGAAGCAGCGCCGGTCAGGATGACGGGCGTGCGGGTGCAAGAGCCAGCACAAAGGTCCGGCCCCGGACGCATCACGTACGGCTGGCTGATGCAGAGAACGGTGAGTGAAGGAGGCCGCAGGGCCGGCCCGGTAAACAGCGCCGACGCGACCGAGGGTCTTGGTCGAGGGAGGATCGACAACCATCGCATGGCCGCGCCGGGCCGCACCAGCAACAGCACGGTCACCAGCAATGCCAGCACGCACGCCATCGCGAGCATGGTGGAGTGTCCGTTGCCGCAATCCGCGCACGGCTCATCAGTTGCGGTGGTGCCGGCGTGGTGATCGCCGGCACCTGTCGTGGCAGAAGCGGTGGCGGTGGTCTGATGACTGGTGTCGGTGGCGGTGTGGGTGTTGAGGGAATGCATGGCCAGCAGGCCCACGATGATCGCGCCGGTGACTGCGACGAGCAGCAGGAGGGTGCGAGCCATGGAGCGGCCGGTGTGGACCCGGTCCGTCAGTGCGATCAGCGACATGTCACCTCCCTCCCTTACACGCTACGTCAGACCGGTCAGCGACGGATGACCGCGTCGGGGCTGAGATCCAACCGGCGCAGCAGCTGAGCGTTGAGAGCGACGACGATCGTGGACAGCGACATGAGGATCGCGCCCACCGACATCGGCAGCACGAACCCGATCGGGGCGAGGATGCCGGCGGCCAGCGGCACCGAAATGAGGTTGTACCCGGCAGCCCACCACAAGTTCTGCTTCATCTTCCGGTAGCTCGCGCGGGACAGCTCGATCACCGACAGCACCGAGCGGGGGTCATCGCTCGCGAGGATGACGCCGGCCGACGCGATCGCCACGTCCGTGCCGGCACCGATGGCGATACCGACATCCGCCTGCGCGAGAGCGGGCGCGTCATTCACACCGTCGCCGACCATCGCGACCTTCCGGCCCTCATCCTGCAGCTGCTTCACCTTGGACGCCTTGTCCTCCGGCCGCACACCCGCGAAGAACCGGTCGATGCCAAGTTCAGCGGCCACGGACGCGGCGACGGCCTCGGCGTCGCCGGTGATCATCACGACCTGCACGTTTCGGGCGTGCAGTGCGTCGATCGCCTGCCGGGACTCGGGACGGATCTCATCGGCCAATCGGAGCGCGCCGGCGACCTTCCCATCAACGAGGACGTGCAGGATGATCGCACCCTCCTCCCGCCAGGCGTCCGCGATCGGCAGCTCCTGGCCACCGGTCTGCTCGAGCAGGTACGGTCCGCCCACCTGCACCACCTGGCCGTCGACGGTCGCGCGGACACCGACCGCGGGTGAGGACTCGAAGTCCGTCGACCTGGGCACGGACAGGTCCTTCTCCCGCGCGGCGGTGACGATGGCACGGGCCAGCGGATGCTCGGAATCAGACTCCGCAGCGGCCGCGAGAGCCATCAGCCGGTCCGCATCCATCCCGTCGACCGGTTCCACCGCGGTGACGGCGGGAGCGCCCTTGGTGAGAGTGCCGGTCTTGTCGAACAACACCGTGTTCACGGTGCGCATACTCTCCAACGCCAGACGGTCCTTGATCAACACCCCGCCCCGGGCAGCGCGCTCGGTGGCGATGGACACCACCAGCGGGATCGCCAGACCCAGGGCGTGCGGGCAGGCGATCACCAGAACCGTGATAGTGCGAATCACCGCGTCATCGGGGAGCCCGACTACCGTCCACACGACCGCGGTGATGGCCGCGGCGATCAGCGCGAACCAGAACAGCCACCCGGCGGCGCGGTCGGCGAGACGCTGCGCTTTCGAGGACGAGTTCTGCGCCTCGGTAACCAGGCGTTGGATGCCGGCGAGGGCAGTGTCCTCCCCCACCGCACTGATCTCGACACGGATTCCGGAGTCGGTGGCGACGGTGCCGGCCACGACCGCGTCCCCATCGCTCCGGCGGACCGGCTTGGATTCGCCGGTGATCATCGACTCGTCCATGCTCGCCGAACCCTGCACCACCCGACCGTCAGCCGGAACCCGCCCACCAGGGCGGACCACTACAACGTCACCGACCTGCAGATCCGCGGGCGCGACGGTGACAGTGGTGTCCCCGTCGACCTTCTCCGCCTCGTCGGGGAGGAGCGCGGCGAGGGAGTCCAGTGCCGAGGTGGTCTGCGCGAGCGACCGCATCTCGATCCAGTGCCCAAGGAGCATGATGACGATCAGCAGCGCCAGCTCCCACCAGAAGTCCAGCTCGTGATCCAGCAGCCCGAGACTCGCCCCCCATGACGCGACGAACGCGACGGTGATCGCCAGCCCGATCAGCAGCATCATGCCGGGCTTACGGGCACGCAGTTCGCTGACCGCGCCGGTCAGGAACGGGGCACCACCCCACACATACATGACGGTGCCGAGAACCGGGGAGATCCACCCCACCAACGCTGCGTCGGGGAGGGAATAGCCGAGCAGCATCGAGAACATGCCCGAGAACGCCACCACCGGGACGGCGAGGATCAGGTTGATCCAGAACAATCGACGGAACCGTGCGACATGGTCCGCGCCGTGCCCGGCATGCCCACCATGAGCACCGTGCTGCATCCCCGCGTGCGCGCCGCCGTGTCCCTCATCAGGGCTGTTCTGCGTGGTGTGGTGTGCGTGCGGGTTGTCGACGGTGTCGGATTCGGCGACGGTCTCGCGCAGCTCCTGCGCAGTGTCATCACCGCCGGCGCCGGTAGCCGTGGGGTGGTGGTGTGCGTGGTGATCGTGCTGGCTCATGATGAGCGTCCTTCCACTGTTCACATCCAGCAGATGCAGGTCAGACCCGGGCGGAAACGCGGGCCGGTTCAGGGGTAGCGGTCGTCGAGCTCGCCGGGATGGTGCGGAACCCGCGCAGGCGCAGACTGTTCGTGACGACGAACACCGAGGACAAGGCCATCGCGGCCGCGGCAACCAGCGGGTTCAGCAACCCGGCCATCGCGACCGGGATCGCGGCGACGTTGTACGCGAACGCCCAAAACAGGTTGCCCTTGATCGTCCCCAGGGTGCGGCGTGCCAACCGGATCGCGTCAGCGACGACCAGCAGGTCACCCGAGACCACGGTGATATCGCTCGCAGCGATCGCGGCATCCGTTCCCCCGCCCATCGCGAGACCGAGGTCAGCGGCAGCGAGAGCAGCGGCGTCGTTGACCCCGTCACCGACCATCGCCACCACACGCCCGTCGCCCTGTAGCTGGCGGACCACGTCGAGCTTCCCGGCCGGGGTTACCCCGGCGTGCACCTGGTCGATGCCGACCTGTCGAGCGATCTCCCGTGCAGCGCCATCGTTGTCGCCGGTGAGCAGCACCGGTGTCATACCCAACGCCCGGAACCGGGCGACCGCCTCCGCGCTGGTGGGTTTGACTGTGTCGGCGACCGCGATGATGCCCAGGTGGGTGCCGTCACGACCGATGGCGACGACGGTCGCTCCCGCGGTTTGCAGCTCGTCGGCGTCGTGCTGCAGCTGCGCGGTGGGGTGAATGCTCCACTGCTCCTGCAGCCAAGACGGACGGCCGGCGACGACGAGAGAGCCTGCGACGATGCCCTGCACCCCGAACCCGGCGTGAGAGTCGAACGTCTCCGCCGGCGGGACGGGGACGCTTCCGGCGACGATCGCGCGGGCAACAGGATGCTCCGACCCGAACTCCACCGCCGCGGCCGCGGCCAGCAGCTGCTCCCGGGTGACTCCGGGTGCGGGGTGGACGGCTGTGACGGCCATGGTTCCCGTGGTGACGGTGCCGGTCTTGTCCAGCACGATCGTGTCGACCGTGCGGGTTTGCTCCAGTACCTGCGGTCCCCGGATGAGGATTCCCATCTGAGAGCCGCGACCGGTGCCCACCAACAGAGCGGTCGGCGTGGCCAGCCCGAGCGCGCACGGGCACGCGATGATGAGCGTCGCGATCGCGGCGGTGAACGCCAGCTCCACAGACCCGCCGACCAGCAGCCAGCCCGCGAACGCGGCGATAGCCAGCATCATCACGATGGGCACGAAGATCCCGGACACCCGGTCCGCGAGACGCTGCACGCGGGCTTTGCCGGTCTGCGCCTCCTCCATCAGCCGCCGCATCCGCGACAGTTCGGTGTCCACGCCCACGCGGGTGATCTCCACCGTAAGCCGGCCGCCGACGTTGACCGTCGCACCCACCACACGGGAACCCGCACCGACCTCAACCGGGGCCGATTCGCCCGTGAGCATGCTCGCATCAATCGCCGAGGACCCGTCGACGACGAGTCCATCGGAGGGGATCTTCTCCCCCGGCCGCACCAGAACGGCATCCCCCACCATCAGCTGGCTGACCGGGACTCGCTGTTCCACACCATCGACGAGCTTGACGGCGTCTTTCGCTCCCAGCTCCAGCAAAGCGCGCAGCGCCTCAGAGGACGACTTGCGGGCGCGGGCCTCGGCGTACCGGCCCGCGAGGATGAACACCGTCACCAACGCGGCGACCTCGAGGTAGATCTCATGCCCGCCCGCCCGCGGGGTGCCGATGAGAGTAAACGTCATCGTCATCCCGGGCATACCGGCGCCACCAAAGAACAGGGCATACAGCGACCAGCCGAACGCGGCAATCACCCCGACGCTAATGAGCGTGTCCATCGTGGCGGCACCGTGACGGGCGTTAACCGCCGCAGCACGGTGAAACGGCCACGCGCCCCACACCGCCACCGGGGCGGTGAGGGTGAGCGCCAGCCACTGCCAGAACTCGAACTGCAGCGCGGGAATCATCGACAGCACCGCGACCGGCACCGACAAAGCGGCGCTGATCAGCAGACGCTGCCGCAGCGAAACCAGATCGCGGTCCACCGGCGCACCGGGTTCACCCGCAGCCTCGACGACCGTCGGCGCAGGAAGCGCCGCTTGGTAGCCGGCGGATTCGATCGCCGCGATCAATGTGGCCGAATCGACGTCCTCACCGCGCACGCGAGCCTTCTCGGTGGCGTAGTTGACGGTCGCTTCCACACCCGGCAGCTTGTTGAGCTTCCGCTCGATCCGCGTCGCACACGACGCGCAGGTCATCCCGGCGATGTCGAGCTCGACATCGACCATGCTCATGACGGGCTGCCGGCCACGGCGTAGCCAGCCTCCTCCACCGCCGCCTCCACGGCAGCAGCAGGGATCGCCGTCGAGCTGCGGATCGTCACCCGCGACGCGCCGCCCGCGTTCAGGTCCACCGACACACCCTCGACCCCGTCGATCGCGGACAACTCCTCGGTCACGCTCGACACGCAGTGCGAGCAGGTCATCCCCGTCACCAGCACGTCAGCCGTCACGGCCGCCGTGGCCGCATCCGCGGTCTCGGGGGTTGATGCGGTCGCGCAGCAGGCGCAACCAGCGCCGGTGTCCTTCAAGCCCAGGTCGTTGCGGTTCTCGGTGTTCATCATCGTCTCCTCGTCGTGAGTGGGCAGGTGGGTCAGGAACGGACCAGACGGGCGATCGCCTCGTTGGCTTCGCGGATCTTCTCGTCCGCAACGGCACCACCCTCGGCGCTGGCTTCGGCAACACAGTGCGAAAGATGGTCACCCAACAAAGACAGCGCGACGGACTCAAGGGCCTTCGTGGCCGCCGAGACCTGCGTGAGGATGTCGATGCAGTACTTGTCCTCCTCGACCATCCGCGCGATCCCACGAACCTGACCCTCCACGCGACGCAGCCGCTTCAGAAGGTCATCCTTGCTCGCCGTGTAACCATTCATGGCAAGTACCATACCCCCCTACCGTATGTAGAGCAAGCGATTCGATTCACGGACTCACCCAGAAACCTTCAGTGACTTGGGGGACGGAGATCGCCGGGCAAATGCGGTGAAGCGACAGCAGGCAGCACCGCACGGATTGGTCAGTGGCTGTAGGTTCCCGCTCGAGATGGCGAGGAATGCCGCGATTCCACGGTAGTTGGCTGGGGTTTCGGGTTCAGGATTCCGCGAGTAGTGGCGGATTCTTACAAGAGCTCATGGCCGTCGCGGCGATCGGCTACACACCATGCAGCGTGTCCGAACCGGCAGCGACGCGCTCTCCCCGGCCGCAGCAGCGCCCCCCGACGTGAACGGGAATACTCTCGTCAATCGGGGAGCTCCGGCAGGCGTCATCCTCCGCCGGGCAGATGCTCGAGGTGACCGATGGCTTCCTCGAGCAGTTCGGAGACGTGGTCGTCGAAGAGCGAGTAGTGGATGTGGCGGCCGTCGCGCGTGCCGATGACCAGGCTTAGATGCCGCAGTAGCCGCAGATGGTTCGATGTGGTCGTCTGTCCGATGTGCAACTGTTCGCTGAGTTCGGTCACGGTGCTCGGCTGAACACTCAGCGCGCTTAGAATGCGCAGCCGCACAGGCGAGGCCAGCGCCTGCATGATCTCGGCGAGCCGCTCAGCATCCGCAACAGACAGCGGCCCAGTTCCTCGATCCGTAACAGCCATACTCACCATTGTGCCGTCCGATCACGATAATCATTCACAACTACAACATATCATGATCTTGTGATGTATTCTGGTCGCATGACTGCTTCTTCCCCGACGACTACCGCGGCCGCTGCGGAGACGCCCGACCATTCCCACGGTTCGGCCCGGTGGGAGCTGTGGTTCGCGATCGCCGGGGGCGTGACCTACGCCGGCGGGATGATCGCAGAGTTCGCGTTGGGGCTGCCGATG
>NZ_DBHD01000207.1:8989-11843 GCF_002296025.1 Microbacterium sp. UBA837 | reverse complement strand
CGCCGTGATCTGTCACCCGAGCATTGTCGCAGGTCCCCAACCGGCCCCGCGGTATCCACCGCGAGCCGCGCGATCGAGCTAGCCGACGCTCGCGGCGATGTCGGTGCGGAACTGGCCGCCCTCGAGCGTGATCCGCAACAGCGCCTCATAGGCACGCGCGCGGGCCTGGGCGAAGTTCTCACCGGTTGCCACGACGTTCAGCACGCGACCCCCGGTAGCGACGAGGCCCTCCGGGCCGTGGGCCGTGGCGGCGTGCGCCAGGTGCACGCCCTCGATGGATGCCGCGGCATCCGTTCCCGTGATCGCCCGGCCGACCTGGGGAGCCGCGGGGTAGCCCTCGCTGGCGAGCACGACGGTGACTGCGGCGGTGTCGTGAAACGTCGGCTGCGCCACGTCCTCGAGGTTTCCGGATGCCGCCGCCAGCAGAAGCCCCGACAGCGGCTCGACCAGGCGCGGCAGCACAACCTGCGTTTCTGGGTCACCGAAGCGCGCGTTGAACTCGATGACGCGCACACCGCGCTCGGTCAGAATGAGTCCCGCGTAGAGCAGGCCGATGAATGGCGTGCCCTCGGCATCCAGCTGACGGATGACCGGCTCGGCGACCTCGCGGGTGACCTGCTCGACGAAGGCAGCCTCGCCGCCCCAGCCCTCGCTCAGCCACGGGAGCGGCGAGTACGCGCCCATGCCACCGGTGTTCGGGCCCTCGTCGCCGTCGTGCAGGCGCTTGAAGTCCTGCGCGGGGCTCAGCGCCCGCACGGTGTCACCGTCGCTGAGGAAGAAGAGCGACACTTCGGGTCCCGACAGGAACTCCTCGACCAGTACGCCACCGGTGCCGAGGTATTCGGCAGCGTGGGCGAGGGCTGCTTCGCGGTCGTCGGTGACGATGACGCCCTTGCCCGCCGCGAGACCGTCGGCCTTTACGACGTGTGGAGCGCCGAACTCGTCGAGCGCTGCGGCAACCTCGTCGAGGGTGGCGGCGTGGGTTGCGCGTCCGGTCGGGACGCCGGCTGCCTGCATGATGCGCTTGGCGAACGCCTTGGATCCCTCGAGCTGCGCGGCGGCCTTGCCCGGACCGAACGTCGGGATGCCGCGCTCGCGCAGCGCATCGGCGACACCGGCGACAAGGGGCGCCTCGGGTCCGATCACGACGAGTCCGATCGACTCGGTCTGCGCGAACGATGCCACCGCGACCGGGTCATTCGGATCGAGCGCGACAACCGTGACGTCCTGGGCGATGCCCGCGTTTCCGGGGGCCGCGAAGATCTCGTGCGCCTCCCCTTCGCTTCGCAGCGACGTGATGATCGCGTGTTCACGGGCACCGGAGCCGAGGACGAGGATTCGCACCCGGTCAGCCTACCGACCGGCGTAGCGTGGGACCGTGCCTCCCAGAATCACGACCGAAGCCGGACGCGCCGCTCTCGGAGCCGTCGCGGAAGGGACCGCCGGCCGGCCCGAGACCGCGACGGCCGTGCGCTACTTACTTCAGTTGCTCGCCGAGAAGGCGCCGGGCGCGACGGTCGAGGTCCGCGTTCCCCCATTCGGGGCGACACAGATCATCGAGGGGCCACGTCACACCCGCGGGACCCCGCCCAACGTCGTCGAGATGGATGCCGCGACCTTCATCGACCTCGCGACGGGGGTGCGCGGGTGGTCGGATGCCGAAACCTCCGGGGCGCTGCGGGCCTCTGGCGTCCGCGCTGATTTCTCGCACCTCCTTCCCCTTCGGCCATGAGCGCGGCATCCGCGCCGACCTGGGCCGACTACCGGGGATCGATCGGCGTTCGGTCGTCCCTCTTCGCTGCTCTGGCCCAGCGCTGGCCGATCGAGCGGTGCTCGTCGCCCGTCGCCGCGGGTCGGATGCCGCGCCGGGCGCCCACGACGACTGAGGCATCCCGCTCTCGCACCCTCTCGCCCGCGGACCGCGCTGGGCGGGGCAGTGCGAGAATGGAAGCCATGTCCCCGACGAGCGATGACCACCTCGAGCAGGTGACGGTGCGGCGCAGCCCGAAGTATTCCGTCTTCCTGCTGCTCGGCGGTGCCGTCGGCCTGCTCGTCGCCATGATCCTGACGTTCCTGTTCGACGGGACGACGCAAGAGAGCCCCAACACGGGCCTCGTCTACTCCCAGATGCAGGTCTTCGGGTTCCTGCTGCTGATCTTCGTTTCGATCGGCGTCGCCCTCGGCGGAGCGGTGGCCCTCATCTTCGACCGGGTCTACGCGCGCCGCGCCCGCACGCTGCGGGTCGAGCACGACCGCATCATCTCGGCCGACTGAGCGGAACCGGGTGAGGGCAGTCACATGGCAGTCCGGCAAGAGCCATCCTCACCCGATCCCCACGAGCACGTCATCGACGTTCAGGTGCAACGCGTGTTCGTGCGCCGGTCGCCACGATACGGACGCATCCTCGGCGCCGGCATCACCGTCGGCCTTGTCATCGCTGCAGCCCTGACCACATTCGGCGCCGTCTCGGGCGACGGTGTTGCTTCTTCCGGCGAAGCCGGGGTCGTGTGGGCCTTCGGGCTGAACGCCATGGTGTCGGTGGCGGTGTGCCTGTTGATCAGCGCCAGCATCATCCTCATCGCCGAGCGACGCACCCTCCGCCGCATCCGTGACGCCCGCGCCGCGCAGGAGGTCACGTTCGTCGACGACCTCGCGCGGCCGATGACCGATCAGCCGCCTCCCTGGATGCGCGACGAGAGCTGAGGGCGCGCCGGTAGTCTGTTCGGGTGGACTCCCACAACGCCCCCAGTAATCCGTACACCGCGGCCGGTGTCGACACGGCAGCGGGTGACCTCGCCGTCGAACTCATGAAGGCTGCGGTCCGTCGCACCCAGGGCCCCGAAGTCCTCGGCGG
>NZ_DBHD01000207.1:0-8607 GCF_002296025.1 Microbacterium sp. UBA837 | reverse complement strand
GCGACAAGCACCGACGGTGTCGGTACCAAGGTCGCGATCGCGCAGGCCATCGACAAGCACGACACGATCGGCCAAGACCTCGTCGGCATGGTTGTCGATGACATCGTCGTCGTCGGTGCGCGACCCCTGTTCATGACTGACTACATCGCGTGCGGCAAGGTTGTACCCGAGCGCATCGCCGACATCGTCGCCGGCATTGCGCGCGGCTGCGAAGAGACCGGGACTGCGCTGGTCGGCGGCGAGACCGCCGAGCATCCGGGCCTGCTCGGGATCGATGACTACGATGTCGCGGGCGCGGCCACCGGCGTCGTCGAAGCCGACGCCGTGCTCGGCGCCGATCGTGTCGAGAACGGCGATGTCGTTCTCGCGCTCGCCTCGAGCGGACTCCACGCCAACGGCTACTCGCTCGTTCGTCACATCGTCTCGTCATCCGGTTTGTCGTATACGGATGCCGCAGCCGAGTTCGGTGGCGCCACCTGGGGCGAGGTTCTGCTCGAGCCCACCCGCCTGTACACGGCGCCGCTGCTGCGGCTGATCGCGCAGTCCGGCGGCGGGGTCCATTCCCTCAGCCACGTCACCGGCGGGGGGATCGCGGCAAACCTGGCGCGGGTGCTGCCCGCTGGCACGTGGGTCGATGTCGACCGCGCGACGTGGACGCCGCCGACAGTGTTCCAGACGCTCGCCGCCCGCGGCGGTATTCCCCTCTCCGATACAGAAGGAACGTGGAACCTCGGCATCGGCTTTGTCGCGGTCGTCGCGGCAGACCGGGCAGCGGATGCGGCATCCGCCCTGACCGCCGAAGGTATCGCCACGTGGCAGGTCGGCGTCGTCTCGGATGGCCCGAGGCCGAACGGCGACTATGTGGAAGGGGCGAAGGGCGTTGACGGCGGTGCCGTGCGCCTGGTCGGATCGTTCGCCGAAGGAGCGCAGTAACACCCCATGTGTGGAATCGTCGGCATGGTCGGGCGGGGCTCGGTCAACCAGGAGATCTACGACGCGCTGCTGCTGCTGCAGCACCGCGGGCAGGACTCGACCGGAATCGCCACAGCGGAACCGAGTGGCGTCTTTCACATCACCAAGGCGCGGGGGCAGGTCCGTGAGGCGTTCCGCACGCGCGACATGCGGTCGCTGCTCGGCACGATCGGGCTCGGTCACGTCCGGTACGCCACCAAGGGCACGGCATCCAGCGAAGAAGAAGCCCAGCCCTTCTACGTCAACGCGCCCTACGGCATCGTGCTGGTGCACAACGGCAACCTCACGAACACCCGCGAACTCACCGACGAGCTCTTCCACAAAGACCGTCGCCACCTGAACACGAGCTCTGACACCGAACTCCTGGTCAACGTCCTCGCCGGAGAGCTGCAGGCGACGGTATCGGGGCTCGACCTCGAGCCCGACGAGATCTTTGAAGCAGTCTCCCGTGTCCACGCTCGCGTGGAGGGCTCGTACGCTGCCATCGCCCTCATCGCGGGCCACGGCCTGCTCGCGTTCCGCGACCCGTTCGGCATCCGCCCCCTGATCTTGGGGACGCGCAAGGCCCCCGACGGATCGTTCGAGTGGGTTGTTTCGTCCGAGTCGCTCGTGCTCGAAAACGGCGAGTTCGAGGTAGTCCGCGACGTCATGCCGGGCGAGGCGGTGTTCATCGACCTCGACGGTCACCTGCACACCAAGCAGTGCGCCGAGGCTCCGCAGCTCGTGCCGTGCTCGTTCGAGTACGTCTATCTCGCCCGCCCGGACTCGATCATGAACGGGATCTCGGTCTATGAGGCGCGGCTGCGCATGGGCGACCGCCTGGCCGACACCATCGCGAAGTACACGCCCGCAGGTGCCATCGACGTCGTCATGCCCATCCCGGATTCATCCCGGCCCGCCGCGATGCAGGTCGCGCGCAAGCTCGGCATCGAATACCGCGAGGGGTTCTACAAGAACCGCTACGTCGGACGGACATTCATCATGCCGGGCCAGTCGGCCCGCAAGCGCAGCGTGCGTCAGAAGCTCAACGCGATGTCGAGCGAATTCAAGGGCAAGAACGTGCTGCTCATCGACGACTCGATCGTGCGGGGAACTACCTCGAAGCAGATCATCCAGATGGCCCGGGATGCCGGCGCGACATCCGTGACCTTCGCCTCGGCTGCCCCGCCGGTGCGCTACCCACACGTCTATGGCATTAACATGCCGACCCGGCACGAGCTCGTCGCGCACGGCCGATCCATCCCCGAGATCGCCGAAGAGCTGGGTGCCGATTACGTCGTCTATCAGGAGGTAGCCGACCTCAAGGCTGCGATCCTCGAAGGCTCGGATGTCGACGACCTCGACATGAGCTGCTTCGACGGACGCTACGTCACCGGAACAGTGACGGAAGAGTATCTCGACTGGGTCGAGAGCAGTCAGGAGTCCTGAACGGGAGCGCGGTGAAGGGACGAGCCGCGCTCAGGCGGTCTCGTCTAGTTCGTCATCCTCGTCGTCGAACTCATCGGCCCACTTGTCGACGTACAGATCATCGTCGGACGGGTGACCCAGTTCCTTCTCGAGCGCCGCATAGTTGACGCTCGGGCTGTAGGACTTGAGTTCGCGGGCGATCTTGGTGTGTTTCGCCTTTTGACGGCCACGCCCCATGCGAGACCCCCTCATTTCTGACCCGCGGGCTGAAGCGCGGGTCTCCGCACTCCGCAGCCCGTGCATTCACGAATCCGGTCTTTCGCCGGGAAGAGTAGCATTCAGAATATCACGGAGCCCTCGAGGGCCCGCGGCTGTGCGCCCCTCGGCTCCGCATGTCGAGGAGGGAATCCAGATGGCGGACGAACGACCGGGGCTCACAACGGCACCCCTGGACGCGGAGGCGGTCCGCGGCGCGGTGATCGTCGGGGTCGTCCCCGACCAGAATCCTCGGGTCGTGAAGGAAGCCGCGAAGTACGCCGCCATGATGAAGGCCCCCCTCGTTGTGGCGCACGTCGATGTCACCAGGTTCGTCACGTACGAGGATCCCGACGGATACGTGCACTCCGCACCGATCGATGTGAACATCGCTCCCGGTGAGGCCGACTTCGACCTCGTGCGCGCGTCAGTCGCTCACGCGCTGGAGGGAATCGACGTCGAGTGGCGTATCCATCAGCTCGTCGGCGACCCGGCGCTGGCCCTCAAGCATCTTGCGGAGCAGATCGATGCCCGGTTGCTCGTTGTCGGAACCCGCAAGCGCGGCATCGGCGAGTCGATCCGAGAGTTCTTCACGGGATCGGTCGCTGCCCGCCTCGCGCATCGGCAGGCGCGCCCCATCCTCGTCGTTCCGCTGGGGGAGCCGGCGCCTGACGACGAGGACCTCTGGCCGACCAGCTGACCGGCCCGAACGCAGGATCGACCGGCCTTTCACGGCCCCCCACGCGCGGGGAGGCGGATTCATCCTGCAATCGGGTCGCGTGCGCTGCCCCTGTGAGCTTCAGCCGCGGAGTGAGCGGGTGATGGCGCGGGTCACCTCGTCGAGGCCGGTTGCCAGTTCGTCGACGACGGATGCCGTGAGGGTGCCGCCCTTGGCGACGTGCGTCCGCAGATCGGTTCGTACCTGGGCGCGGAACTCGCTGATGGCAACCTCTGCGCGGTGCAGTTGCTCCCGCGAGATCGAACGCAGGTCGTCGGTGACATCCCGCACCTGCTCGCTGCGGTCCTGCCGCTCGGCCCGGCTTGCGGCGGCGAGGTCGGCGCGCAGGCTCTTCATCGCCTCGCGTACCGATCCGCGCACCTCGTCGGCGATCAGGCGCACCGAATCGGCAAGCCCCTCCTCGATGCTTCTGAGGTCACCGGCGCGGGAAGCCACCTCGGCGCGGCCGGCATCCGTGATCTCGTAGATCGTCTTGCGACCGTCGACGGTCTTGGTGACCAGACCCTCTTCCTCGAGCTTCGCGAGCCGCGGATAGACGGTGCCGGCGCTGGGTGTGTACGTCCCACCGGTGCGATCCGACAAGGCCTGCATGATGTCGTAGCCGTGCCGCGGCCCCTCGTCCAGGAGCGAGAGCAGGTACAGGCGCAGGTCGCCGTGAGAGAAGACCGGGGCCATCACAGGCCCTCCGCCTCGCTCGCGGCATCCGCCGGTTCTGCGGCGGGGGAACGGCGCAGCACCGTGAGTCCGCCGGCAACGGAGTTCGTGCGGACATCGACGAACGACCCGCTGAGCTCGCCGGTGGAGCCGCTGTAGTTGGTCACGCCGCTTCCCGACCGCATGACGCCATCGATCTGGACGCGACCGCTCACGCTGCGCACGACGAAGTTCGCCGGCAGCCCCTCATCGAGCCGAATGGTAGCGCCGCCGCTCACCGTGTTGAGACTGATGGCGTGCGCATTGCCGGTCGTGTCAACGAGCATGTCGCCCGAGACCGTGTCGATCGTCGCCTTGCGGATGCTGCCGGTCGCAGCGACATCTCCCGAGACACTGTTCGCCGACAGGGTGCCCGTGAGGTCCCGGATCTGGACATCCCCCGACACTGCGTTGACCGTCACGTCGCCGCTGAGGCCATCGACGATGATGTCGCCCGACACCGTGTTGAGGCGAGCCCCGGCCTCGAGACCGGATACGAGCGCGCTCGCGTTCACGACCCCGAGGTTCAAAGCCACTGATCGGGGGACAGCGACGCTGACCTCTGCCTTCGGGCCGCCGGAACCGAAGTTGCGGAACGCCTCGAGGAAGTTGTCCCAGCGCAGCTGTGGATGGTCGATCTCGACGAGGTCGCCGGTTGCTTCGATGCGCAGGTCTTTGACGGTCACCCCGTAGACCTCGATTCGCACCCCGGGTTCGTCGTGGGCGACGACATCAACCTGGCCACCGACGAGGCCGATCTTGAGGGTGCGCACGTCGTCGAGGTCGATGACGCGCGTCTCTCCCGGGTGAATGAGCCACTTCTCAAGGGTCACGGTCCGCTCCGTTCAGGGTCACATGAAAGATCAAACGCGATATAACGCGATTTGAGAATAACGCGTTATATCGCGTTGCACAAGTGTCCACGAGCGACGAGTTGACATTGACGCAACGTCAACTTCTACCGTGGATGCCATGACGGAATGGAGCATCCACGAGGTAGCACAGCGGTCGGGCGTGACGACGCGAACCCTGCGGCATTACGACGCCATCGGCATCCTGTCTCCCACGCGCACGGGAGCGAACGGATACCGCTACTACGGACCCGAGGCGCTCGTGAGACTGCAGCGGATTCTGCTTCTGCGAGACCTCGGTCTCGCGCTCAGCGACATCGCCGAGGTGCTTGACGCGCAACAGGACCCCGCGGAGGCATTGCGCACCCACATCGGGTGGCTCCGTTCCGAGCAGGAAAGGCTCGCGCGGCAGATCGCCGCGGTGGAGTCCACGATCACGGCATGGGAGGGAGGTGAATCGATGATGAACGACGACATGTTCGACGGCTTCGACCACACCGTCTACAAGGACGAGGTCGAGCAGCGCTGGGGCGCGGAAGCGTATTCGCGCTCAGACTCATGGTGGCGCTCGCTCGGCACTGAGCAGCAGGCTGCGTGGAAGAACACGAGCGCCGAGCTCGCCGGGGACTGGGTTGCGGCGGCTGAGTCCGGCATCGAGCCAGGCTCGACCGAGGCACAGGCTCTCGCGGAGCGCCATGTTGCATGGTTGCGCGCCATTCCCGGCACCCCGGCCCATCAGGGCGAAGCCGGGCTGAAGCCCTACGTCCTGGGGCTCGCGGAGATGTATGTAGCCGACCCCCGTTTCGCGGCCAACTACGCGACATCCGGCGGCGGAAACGGCGGAGCCGAGTTCGTGCGAGACGCGCTGGCGGAGTACGTGAACTCCCGCCTGTAGACGTGCACGGCCGACACGAAAAACGGATGCCGCTCCCCTCCCCCGAGGAGCGCGGCATCCGTTTTCGGGCTACGCGGTCAGCTTCTGCCGCCGCTGATCACCCTGAAGAGGAAGGCGATGAGAGCGATGACGCCGACGATCAGGGCAACCCACAGCAGCCAGCTCAGGGCGCTGTTGAGGCCGCCGACGATTGCCAACACGACAGCAATGATGATGACAAGGAGCAGTGCGATGTTCATGGGGCACCTTTCGTTAGACGTCCGGGAGCATGCCCGACGCGTGTCGGGCGGACTCGCCACACCGTGACGATTTCACTGCCGCGGCCGCACCACAATGGGGTTGTTTCCCGGCGGCGAACCCGGTATGGACGCCCTGCGGAACGTGACACGACGCGGGGGAGCGTTAGCCTGGGCCGATGGCGACCAGACCGCGCTTCTCGGGGGTCCACCTCTGGCTGGTGTTCGCCGGGGGCACGATCGGAACTGCGGCGCGACTTGTCGTTCTGCTCGTCGAGGATCCGTCGATCCAGTGGCTCTCCATCCCTCTCATCAACATCGTCGGCTCGTTCCTGCTCGGGGTGGTCACCGGCATGGCAGAACGCCAGGCCGACCCCGCTCGCGCCACGAGGATGCGCACCTTCTGGGGCGTGGGCGTCATGGGAGGGTTCACGACGTACTCGAGCTTCGCCGTGCTTGCGGTGGACCCGGCATCGTTGCCGCTGGCGGTGGTCACCGTGCTCGCCGGGCTTGCGGCTGCCGTCGCGGGACTCTGGATAGCCCGCCCCCGGCCCACGTCAGCGCATGGACACTCAGCATGAGTCCGCTCCTACTCGCTCTGGGCGCGCTCGCCGGCGGCGTCGGCGCCGCACTGCGCTACAGCGCTGACGTCGCGATCCTGCGTTGGTGGGGCCCGCCGTGGGGTGTGTTCATTGTCAACGTCGTCGGGTCGTTTGCTCTCGGCATCCTCACCGGCTCTGCCGCCCCCGTTGATCTGCAGTTCGTGATCGGCGGAGGTCTGCTCGGAGGCTTCACCACCTTCAGCGCCGTCTCGGTCACGACCCTGCTGCTGGCCGAAGAGCGGCGGGGGCGGATGGCGATCGTCAATGTCGTCGGAACGTTCGTGCTCGCGCTCGCCGCCGCGGCAGGCGGGCTTGCGCTCGGCGGAGCGCTCGCTGCCGCGTCGAGCTGATCGGGACTTTTCGGGATATCCCCCGGAATCACCGTGCGAAGATGGGGACGATACACCCGCGTATCGTCGCGTCCCGACCGCACCGAGCACAGCAAAGGCCACCGTGTCGAAACTCGCCGTCCTGAGCCTGAAAAACCGCGCCCTCATCGCGCTGGTCACGATCGTCGCTGCCCTGTTCGGCAGCCTCGCGTTGACCAACCTGAAGCAGGAACTGATCCCGTCTATCGAGTTCCCGGCCCTCATCGTCGTCACGACCTACCCGGGAGCCTCCCCCGAAGTCGTCGCCAACGACGTGTCGACGCCGATCGAGACCGCCATCCAGGCCGTCCCCGGCCTCGAGTCGACGACCGCGACCAGCACGACCAACGCCTCGATCGTGCAGGCGTCGTTCACCTACGGCACCGACCTCGGCACCGCCGAGCAGAAGATCACGCAAGCGATCAACCGGATCTCCTCTCAGCTGCCCGAGAACGTCGAACCCAACGTGCTCTCGGCGAGCATCGACGACTTCCCCGTCGTCCAGATCGCCGTCACCGGCTACGACGACCAGCAGACCATCCAGGCGACACTCGAGTCCGTCGCGATCCCCGAGCTCGAGGATGTCGACGGCGTCAACGCCGCGCAGATCGTCGGTGGCACCGGCCAGCGCATCACGATCACGCCTGACCCGGCAGAGCTCGCCGCGACCGGCTACACGCAACAGGCGATCCGCGACGCTCTCGACCAGAACGGCGTGCTCTTCCCGGGCGGTCAGATCACCGAGAACGAGCAGACCCTCACGGTGCAGACCGGCTCGAAGATCACCTCCGTCGACGCGGTAGCGGCGCTACCGCTCGTTCCCACGGATGCCGAGCAGTTCCAGGCCGGAACGGTCACGATCGCCGACGTCGCCACCGTCGAGCAGGGCCAGGACCCCGTCGCGACGATCTCTCGCGTGAACGGCGAGCCGGCGGTGACGATCGCGATCACGAAGCTCCCGGCAGCCAACACCGTCGATGTCTCGCACGGCGTGCTCGACATCCTGCCCGACCTCGAGCAGCAGCTTGACGGAGTCACCCTCACCGTTGTCTTCGACCAGGCCCCCTACATCGAGCAGTCGATCGAGACTCTCGCCGTTGAAGGTGGATTCGGCCTGCTGTTCGCGGTGCTCGTCATCCTGCTCTTCCTGCTCTCGGTGCGTGCGACGCTCGTGACCGCGATCTCGATCCCGACGAGCGTGCTCATCACGTTCATCGGGCTGCAGGCGTTCGGGTACTCGCTGAACATCCTGACACTCGGGGCCATCACAATCTCGATCGGCCGGGTCGTGGATGACTCGATCGTCGTGATCGAGAACATCAGGCGCCACTACGTGGGCAAGGCCGACAAGCTGACCTCGATCGTGCGGGCTGTCAAGGAAGTCGGGTCGGCGATCACGTCCTCGACCATCACGACGGTCGCCGTCTTCTTGCCCATCGCCTTCGTCGGCGACGTCACCGGAGAACTGTTCCGGCCGTTCGCGCTCACCGTGACGATCGCACTGCTCGCCTCGCTGCTGGTCGCGCTCACGATCGTGCCCGTGCTGGCCTACTGGTTCCTCAAGCCCGGCAAGCCGCTGCTCGATGAGG
>NZ_DBHD01000126.1:0-11960 GCF_002296025.1 Microbacterium sp. UBA837 | reverse complement strand
CTCCCAGACGCCGGGGCAGCTGCCGATCCGCGGCGCTGGCGACGGGTCCCTGCCCCAGCCCGGATGGGACTCGGCCTATGACTGGCAGGGCTACGTCCCGTTCGCGGATCTGCCGGTGGCCTACAACCCCGACGAGGGGTACATCGTCACCGCGAACAACGCGATCGTCGACCAGAACTACCCATACTTCCTCACGCGCGACTGGGACTACGGCTGGCGCGCGGCCCGCATCGACGAACTGTTGCAGCGCGCCATCGCCGAAGGGCCCGTCACCGCCGAGGTGATGCGCGGCATCCAGGCCGACAACCAGTCCGAGATCGGCAAGACCCTCATCACCGTGTTCGAAAACCTTCGGACCGGCGACGAGGCTACCGATGCCGCACTCGATCTGCTGCGGCAGTGGGACGCGCAGAACGACGCCGACTCGTCGGCAGCCGCCTTCGCGAACGTGGTGTGGGACGAACTCGCGCAGAACCTGTTCACGCGCGGTCGATCGACGCCGGTTCCACTGACAAGCCAGTCGCGACAGTTCCTCGTGGTGCAGAACCTGCTGGCAGACCCGGGTTCGCCCTGGTGGACGAACACCGAGATCGGCGTGTCGGGACAGCGGGACATGCTGGAGGCCAGCGCCCGCAGCGCGACCGAGATCCTCACGACGGCGCAGGGATCAAACCCACTCCAGTGGCGGTGGGGCACCCTGCACGCGATCACGCTCACCCACGAGACCTTCGGCACCTCGGGTATCGCGCCCATCGAGGCCCTGTTCAACCGCGGTCCGTTCCCGGTGGGCGGCGGCTCTTCGGTGGTCAACGCGACCGGATGGCCGCTCGGTGAGGGTTTCGCGACGACGACGGTGCCCTCGATGCGCATGGTCGTCGACCTGAGTGACTTCGACGCGTCAGGCTGGAACCACCTGACGGGCGCGAGCGGTCACGCGTTCCATGAGAACTACACCGACCAGACAGCAACGTGGCAAGCGGCAGGACTCATACCGTGGGCCTTCACTCGGGATGCTGTAACCGCTGCCACCGAGCACACCCTGACTCTCGAGCCGGCGAACTGAGCGTCAACCGGGACCAGCGCCGGTCTCGGGGCGGGAGGTCTCGATCTCGGCGTCGGCGAGTTCGTCGACGACGAGGTCATCCACGTCCATCGTGCGGTTGCGGTAGGCCTGGCGCCCCACCATATGAGCGGCCAGCGGCGATGCCGCGAGCTGGATCAGGATGATCGGCACGATGAACGCGACCACTGCCCAACTGCGCTGTGCGAGGGCGATCGCGACACAGACGAGGATGACGCCCAGGACCTGCGGCTTGGTCGCGGCATGCAGACGGCTCGGCACATCGCGAAACCTCACGAGTCCGATCGCCGCCGTCACACACAACAGCGCGCCGATCAGGATCAGCACGAGAGCGGCTCCGTCCAGAAGGGCCGCGATCTCAGCATCCGTCATTTCGTCACGTCCTTTCGTGCGACGAACCGTGCGATCGCGATCGATCCGAAGATGCCGACCGCCGCGATGATCAGGAGCACCGGCAGGGTGCGGGTGTGGTGTCCGATCACCATGTCGGCGCCGAGGATGCAGACAACCTCGGTCAGCAGCACATCGGATGCGACAGCGCGGTCAAGGATCGAGGGACCGACGACGATGCGCCACAGCGTGATGAGCGCCGCTGCCGTGAACGCGACGTAAATCGCGATGATCAGGATCGTCGAGATCGTCATGACACCTCCGCTTCCTGCGCCCGCCTCAGCCGTTCGAGCTGCTCGCGGGATCCGAATGCCCGGGTCAGGCGCGCCTCCCACGTGAGCGTCTCGCGACGGTGGGCCTCGATCTGTTCCTGGCCACGTACGCCGATGACGTGGAGGTACAGGATGCGGCGATCACGGTCGGCATCCAGCACGAGCGAGCCGGGAATCAGCGAACAGGCGATCGCGGTGTGTGCCATCAGCAGGTCGTCATCGGTGCGCAGCTGGACGGCGATGACGGCTGCGCCGGGCTGTCTGCGCAGATCGAGCACCTGCCACGCAACAGTCAGCGAACCGCGCACCAGTCCCGCGAGGAAGGTAACGACGAACACGAGCGCGTACCAGAGGTTCAGTCGGTTCGACAGTTCGACCACGGGCAGATGGAAAATGGTGGTCACAGCGACCGCAGCGACGAGCCCGGTGAGGAAGGCGAGCAGCGTGAACTGTCCCCACAGCAGCATCCACAGTGCGATCAGCCAGAGCAGAACGGGAAGCTGACGCCACAGGGCGGTGAAGAAGCCGACGGTCTCGGCCGGGCGACCTGTCACTGCTGCACCTCCCCGCTCATGTCGACCGATTCATCCAACTGCACGACGGTGATCGGCTCGAGCAGAGCCCCACCGACGCGCGCGCAGATCTCATACAGCGGCCCCGCAAAGACCGTCAGGGCGACACTGAACGCGACCATTCCCGCGGTCGCTGCCGTCATGATGCGCGGAATCACGCGGCGCTCGGTGATCGTCGTTGCCGCGGGTGCCTCTCGCAGGTAGGCAGTTCGCTGCGACGTCTCGGTGGAGTCGTCCTCCTCGCGCCAGAACGAGAGGTTCCAGGCGCGCATGAGGGCGTAGAGGGTGAGCAGGCTCGTGGCGATACCCGCGACGATGAGTGTCATCATCAGCGGCGTGCCGACCGCAGCGCCTGCGTCGAACAGCGCGTACTTGCCGATGAAGCCCGAGAACGGGGGGAGGCCGCCGAGGTTGACAGCCGGGATGAAGTACAGCAGCGCGATGACAGGTGCTGCCCGCATGAGCCCCTTGACCTTGAGGATCGAGGTGCTGCCGGCACGGCGCTCCACCAGGCCCACCGCAAGGAAGAGGGTTGTCTGCACCACGATGTGGTGGACCATGTAGTAGATCGTCGCCCCGATCGCCGCGGGCGTGGCGATCGCGATCCCGAAGATCATGTAGCCGACGTGGCTCACCAGCGTGAACGACAGGATCCGCTTGAGTTCGGCCTGCGCGACGGCACCCAGGATGCCGATCACCATCGTCGCGAGCGCCGCGATGAGCAGGATCGTATTGAGGTCGTTCTCGAGAAAGATCTGCGTTTCGGTGCGGATGATCGCGTAGACGCCGACCTTCGTCAGCAGGCCCGCGAACACCGCCGTGACCGGCGCGGGCGCCGTCGGATACGAGTCGGGAAGCCAGAACGAGACCGGGAAGACCGCGGCCTTGATCGCAAAGGCCAGCAGCAGCATGACGTGCAGCACGTACTGCGTCTCCTGCGGCAACTGCGTCATCCGGTCCGCGAGCTGGACCATGTTGACCGTTCCGGTCGCACCATAGATCATCGCGATCGCCGAGAGGAACAGGATCGACGAAACCAGAGAAACGACGATGTAGGTGATGCCCGCACGGATGCGTTGCTCGCTGTTTCCGAGGGTGATGAGCACGTACGACGCGACGAGCAGAATCTCGAACCCGACGTACAGGTTGAACAGGTCACCCGCGGTGAAGGCGACGAAAATACCCGCCGCGAGGATCAGGTAGGTCGGGTGGAAGATCGAGACCGGGGTGTCGTCGTCGCCGTCGGCGGCTCCCTGCCCGATCGAGAACAACAGAACGGCCAGCAGCACGACGCTCGAGACCATGACGAGCAGCGCCGCAAGGCGATCGACGTAGAGCACGATCCCGAACGGAACAGGCCAGCCTCCCACCGACACCGCGAAGGGGAGGTTCGACGCGTCGACGGCGACCAGCAGCACTGTCGCGATCGCGAGCGTCAGAACGAGCGTGACGACAGAGACACCCACCTGAACCCGGCGGTGGCGTCCGGCGACGAGCGCAATGGCCGCACCCAGCAGGGGCAGGGTGACCAGCAGCGGAACGAGGGCGGTCATGACCCTGATCCCTTCGTCCTGTCTTCTGCGGCTTCGGATGCGAGGAAGTCGCTCGTCGCATCGTCGTCTTCGGGTTCGATCTCCTGATCCATCTCGTCGTCGGCTCGCATGCCGCGTTCGCGAAGCGCGACATCCGCTTCGTCTTCATCGAAGGTGTCGGCCTGCCCCAGCTGCCACGAGCGGTAGATCAGGGCCAGCAGGAACGCCGAGATGGCGAAGGTGATCACGATCGCGGTCAACGTCAGTGCCTGGGGGAGAGGGTCTGACATCTCCTGGGGTTCTCCGTCGCCGTAGAAGGGCGCGATCCCCGGGCGCCCCATAACGATCAGCAGCAGGAGGTTGGCTGCATTGCCGAGCAAGAGGAACCCGATGAGCACGCGCGTGAGGCTGCGCTCGAGCATCGCGTACACACCGGCGGCGAAGAGCACTGCCATGATGACGATCAGAACGATCGAGACGTTCACGATCCGCTCACCCCCTCGCGCGCAGCGACGGAGTTCACGGCAGCATTCGCCTGACGGTCGACCTCGGCGCCGAGACTGCGCAGCACATCCAAGACCAGCCCGATCACGACCAGATAGACACCGATGTCGAAGATCGTCGAGGTGACGAACTCGATGTGCCCGAGCACGGGAACCTCGGCCTCGAAGATGGCCCGGGTCAGCGGCTCGACGCCGAAGGCGAGCGGGATGATCGCGCAGGCAACGGCGATTCCCATGCCGATCCCGAGGAAGCGCCCCGCGTCAGTCGGCGCCGCAGCACCGAGTTCGTAGCGGCCCCCGGCGATGTAGCGCATCACCAGCGCCATCCCGGCAACAAGACCCGCCGCGAACCCACCACCGGGAAGGTTGTGCCCGGCGAACAGGAGGTACAGCGACACGATGATGATCGAGTGGAAGAGGATACGCACCACGATTTCGAGCAGGATCGACCGGTTCTCGGGACGCACGCGCTGCCCCGCGACGAGCCAGGCATTGCGGCCGGTTGGGCCGTCGGCATCCGTCTCGGCCAGCGGCGTGCGGCGACGCAGCGCGCGCTGAGCGCGCTGGACGATCGGCGCGGTGATCTGCGGCAGGGAATCGGAGCGGTTCGTGACGAACACCAACGATGCGACGCCGGTGGCGGCGAGCACGACGACCGAGAGTTCACCCATCGTGTCCCACCCACGCAGGTCGACCAGCGCAACGTTGACGACGTTCTTGCCGTACCCGATCTCGTAGGCAAGGTTCGGGAAGGCCAGCGAGATGGGCAGATCGACGCGGGCTCCGGTCGCCACGATGGCAACGCCGGCCATCGTCAGCCCGACGAGCACGGCCAACACCGCGCGGCCCGCAGCGAACGCCGAACCGTTATGGGCACCCAGACGCGACGGGATGCGACGCAGCACGAGCGCAAAGGCGACCAGGGTGACGGTCTCGACGAGGATCTGCGTGAGGGCGAGATCGGGCGCACCGCTCGTGGCAAACAGCACCACCATGCCCAGGCCCGTGACCGAGACCAGGACGACGCCGGTGTAGCGCTTGCGGGCACGAACGGCGATGACTCCTGCCGCGATCATCACCGGAGCAACGGCCAGTTGCACAGGCGTATGGAAGGCATCCAGGTCGGCCTGCCAATCGGATGAGGCCAACAACGCGGTGCCCTCGCCGGCCACGAGCACGAGGAAGATCGTGGCGACGTAGACCGGCAGCGATCCCCGCTGAACGAGCGTGGTCGTCAGCACCGAAAGTCGCTCGATCATCCGCAACGAGCCGTTATAGGCATCCACCGCCGTGAAGGGAAGAACGCGCCGGCGTCCGACTCCCCGCGCCGTGAAGACAAAGAGCACGGCACCGAGCGCGATCGTACCCAGCGAAATCCATAGGGCCGGCTCGAACCCGTGCCACAGCGCGAGGTAAGCGGGATGTTCCGGCGCAGGAACGCCCGACGTCGCGGCGGGCGCCAACTGTGCGTACGGCGTGAAAGCGACATCGAGCAGGGGAGCAGCGAAGCCTCCCCCGAGGCTGAGAATAGCCAAGATGACGGGCGCCGAAACGAAGCCGGCCGATGGCGCCGGCCACGAGACGGCGACGATGTCGCGCTTGGTCCAGAAGGCGCCCCACACGAACCGGATGCCGTACGCCGCGGTCAGGACTGAGCCGGCGACGACGGCAAGCAGCGCGATGAGGCCCCACACCGAGCCTCCGAGCGCCTCATCCAGGAGGGCGGCAAGAGCGCCTTCCTTGGCGACGAAGCCGACGGTGGGGATGATCCCGACCATGGACGCGATCGACACGATCGCTGCCGTGGCCAGGGCCGGCGCCTGGCGTCCGAGCCCGCTGATCTCACGAAGATCGCGGGTCGAAAGCTGGTGATCGATGATCCCGACGACCAGGAACAGGGCCGACTTGAAGAGGGCATGACTGAGCAGCAACGCCAGCCCCGCCAGCGCGGCATCTTGTGTGCCGTACCCGAGCACGACCATGAGGAAACCGAGCTGACTGACAGTCCCGTACGCGAGGAGGCGCTTGAGGTCTGTCTCGCGCAGGGCTTGCCATCCGCCCAGGAGCATCGTGAAGCCGCCGAGGCCGATCACGATCGGGTGCCACGCGGGGTTCTCGGCGAACACCGGCGCCAACACCGCAACGAGGTAGATGCCCGCCTTGACCATCGCCGCTGCGTGCAGGTACGCCGAGACCGGAGTGGGCGCTGCCATCGCACCCGGAAGCCAGAAGTGGAACGGGAAGATCGCCGACTTGCTGAGCGCTCCGACCAGCAGCAGCACGAGCGCGGCTGTCGCGACGGGACTGACGGGTGGGTCGGCGAGGATCTCGGACAGGCTCGAGGTTCCCGCCTGCACCACGATCAGGACGACACCGATGAGCATGACAAGACCACCGAGGGTTGTCACCAGGAGCGCCTGCAGCGCCGCCCGCCTGCTTGCCGCACGCCGGTTGTAGTAGCCGATAAGCAGGTACGACAGAACGCTCGTGACCTCCCAGAACATCACGAGCACGACGACATCGTCGGTGAGAACGAGTCCGTACATCGCCCCCGCGAACGCGAGCAGTACGGCGGCGAACTGGCCGAGGTCTTGTTTGCCATCGAAGTACCACCGGCAATACAGCAGCACGAGGGCGCCGACTCCGGTGACGATCAGCGCGAGCACCCACGAGAGGGTGTCCATCCGCATCGACAACGCGATGTCGAGGGGCCCGATCCAGGTGAACGACTCGAACGGGATGTCCGAAGCGAGCACTCGGGGAGAGAGCGCCGCGGTGTAGACGAAAGCCCCGAACGAGACGGCGGCGGCGAAGAAGAACGCTCGCGGCCCCCACGCCCGCACGAGCACCGGCAGGGCGAGTGACCCGATCGTGAACGCCACGAGAACGAGGAGCATGCAGGCCTCCTCGTGGTCGTCGTCCCGTCGATGCTGCGGGATCGGGCGATCAGGGTGTGGTTCTCATCCTATCCGGGCCGTGATCGGGCGTGGCCGTCTGGCCATAGGATCACGCCCGGGGAGCCGGGCCGGCGGTGGTACCGGTTCGGAACGAACACGTGAACGTGACGGATGCCGCATCCTCCCCCGCCAGCATCGACACCACTGCAGTCCCGGCGGCGCGCCCCTTCTCGACGGCCGGCTGCACCAGGGTCGTCAGTTCGTAGGCATCCAGGCCGTCGACGTCCACCCCGTCGAAGCCGGTGACGCTGAGGTCCTCGGGAACGCGCAGGCCGCACTCTTCTGCTGCGCGGATCACGCCCGCGGCAAGCAGGTCGGTCTGGGCAATCACCGCGGTCGGTCGGTCGGGCCCGGCAAGAATCTCGCGGCCTGCTATCAAGCCTTCATCGATCGAGCTGGTCACCGCAGCGTATGTCGGGGCTTCGGGATAGACGGCACGGGCGCCGGTCAGGCGCGCCGCGGTCACGTCGACCTCGACGGCATCGGCGGGTCCGAACCAGCCGCGGGCACGCGACGGACGGATCGGGAGAGTGAGCAGGGTCACCCGCTCGTGGCCGAGGTCCCTGAGGTAGCTCGCTGCCCGCTGCTGCGCCGCGCTGTTGTCAAGTTCGATCCGCGGGATGTCGGGCCCCGCGTCGCCTTCGATGACGACAACGGGCACGCGTCGAGCGCGCAGAACGTCGAGCGAGGGCTGGCGGGTTTGTCCGAATCCGACGAGGACCGCAGCATCGATCGGCGCGGAGGTCATCGCCGATGACACCTCGATCGCACCGCTGTCGGTGCCGGTTGCCGGAGCCGCAGCTGACGTCTCATCGGGCAGCAACAGAAGCCCCGCACGAAGCGGCGCCACCCCCTCGGCGATGCCGTCCATCATCGCTATCGTCACCGGGTCGTGAAAGGCGGCACGCAGCGAACCCCCGAATACGACGCCGACGATGCCGGACCTGCCCCGCCGCAGCGACGCGGCGCGGGGATCCGGACCGGTGTACCCGAGCGCCTCGGCAGCCGCCAGCACGCGACGGCGGGTCTCGGCGGAGGCGGGCGCGTTGCCACTGAAGACGACGGACGCCGTGGATGCTGAGACCCCGGCTTCGCGCGCGACGTCAGTGATCGTTGCCCTGCGCTCGCTCATGGTGCCTCGATGGTACTGGCTTGCACGCGCCGTGAACCGGGACATGGTGCGCGTCGAAACGATTCGATACACTCGTCCGGTGGATACCGCTCTCACTCGCGCTCAGATCACCCGATGGCGCACGGCTGTCTTCACCATCTTCTTCCTGAGCGGTCTGAGCGTGGCGACATGGGCTGCGCGGGTGCCGGCGATCAAGGCGACGCTCGGGGTCGACAATATTCAGATCGGCTTCATGCTGCTGGGCGCAGGTCTGGCATCGATCATCGGCCTGTCCCTGGCATCCGTCGTTCTCGCCCGGTTCGGTGCTCGCCGAAGCATGCTCGGCGCCATCCTCACCTTCTCGGTCGGTGTCGCGCTCGTCGGAATCGGTGTGGACGTCGCGAATTCATACATTCTCGTGATCGTGGGTCTCGCGTTGTTCGGACTGGGCAACGGCTCCGTCGACGTCATGATGAACGTCGAGGGTGCCGCGATCGAAAAGACGATCGGCAAGACGATCCTTCCGCTGTTCCACGCCTTCTTCAGCTTCGGCACCGTCGCCGGCGCGGGCCTCGGTGCCCTCGCGATCGCGGTGAACTCGAACGTGCTGACGCACACCGCGCTGATCGCCGGTCTCCTCGCCCTGACCGGCCTGTGGGCCAGCGCCAACGTGCCCGCCCGGGAGATCGCGATGGACCCGGATGCCGACCCGACGCCGACGCAGAAGCCGCGCATGCGCGAACGGCTGAGCGTCGCCCTGTCGGCATGGAAGGAGCCCCGCACCTACACACTCGGGATCATCATGCTCGGGATGGCCTTCGCCGAGGGCGGGGCCAACGACTGGCTCGCCCTGGGGGTCGTGGACGGCCACGACGCCAGCGAAGCGCTCGGGGCGATCGGGCTTGCCGTGTTCTCGGTCAGCATGACGGTGGTCCGGGTCTTCGGTGGGCCCCTGGTCGACAGGTTCGGCCGCGTCGCCACCCTGCGCGTGCTTTCCCTGCTCGCGGCATCCGGCTTGCTGCTGTTCATCCTCGCGCCGAACGTCCCACTGATCTTCGTCGGGGCTGCGCTCTGGGGCGCGGGCACCTCCCTGGGCTTCCCGCTCGGGATGTCGGCCGCCGCTGACGACCCCGCGAAAGCCGCAGCACGCGTGAGCGCAGCCGCCACGATCGGCTACGTCGCGTTTTTGTGCGGCCCACCGATCCTGGGGTTCATCAGCTTCCATATCGGCGTGCTCAACACGCTCTACATCCTGGTCGCCCTCGCAATCGCCTCCGGGCTCGCATCGGGTGCTGCCCGGCCGCTCGCGGTGCCCGCTCCGGCGCCTGCCGGCGGTGAGCGCCCCTCGGAACCCGCCGATACTCGCGCGGAGTGAGGGCCGTTAGGCTCGACGGGTGCGTCTTGTCATCGCCCGCTGCACCGTCGATTACACCGGCCGACTGAACGCGCATCTCGCGCTCGCGACCAGGCTGCTGGTTCACAAGGGCGACGGATCGCTGCTCGTGCACTCGGACGGCGGCTCGTACAAACCCCTCAACTGGATGAGCCCGCCCTGTTCGCTGGTGGTGGAAGAGCCGGATGCCGAAGCCGCCGACGTCGGCGTCATCGAGCAGTGGCGCGTGACCCACGCGAAGACCGGCGATGCACTCCTCGTGCGAATCTACGAGGTTGTCCACGACTCCTCGCACGAGCTCGGCATCGACCCGGGCCTGGTGAAAGACGGCGTCGAGGCTGACCTCCAACGACTCCTTGCCGAGCAGGTCGACGTCATCGGCGACGGGCTCAGCCTCGTTCGTCGCGAGTACCCGACCGCCATCGGCCCTGTCGACCTGTTGCTGCGCAACCCCGACGGCGGCACGATCGCCGTCGAGGTGAAACGTCGAGGCGACATCGACGGGGTTGAGCAGCTCACGCGCTACCTTGAGCTGCTCGGGCGGGATCCGCACCTGGCACCGGTGACGGGAGTGTTCGCGGCCCAGGAGATCAAGCCGCAGGCGCGCGTGCTGGCCACAGACCGTGGCATCCGCTGCGTCACCCTCGACTACGAGGGCATGAAGGGAATCGAGTCCGGCGCGCCGCGCCTGTTCTAGCCCTCACCCGCTAGCCGCGGTCACGGTGCCGCGGTTCCCCTAGCGTGGAGTCATGCGATCTCCCTGGACCTGCGTGCTGTGGGACGTCGACGGCACCGTCGTCGACGCCTCCGACGGCATCCTTCGTCGACTGACCACAACCCTCGAGCACTTCGGCTATCCCGCACCGACCCGGGCCGAGCTCGTCCACTGGATCGGTCCGCCGATGTTCGAGTCGTTCCAGGTGAACCTCGGCATGACCCCGGAGCAGTCGACGGATGCCGTCGCCTATTACCGGGCCCTCAGCAAGGCCGACGGCTATACGACAGGTGCGCGGTTGTTCGACGGCATCGGCGAGCTCATCGCCGATCTCGATCGCGCCGGAATCCCGCAGGCGACCGCCAGCTCCAAGCCCGAGAACCAAGTCGTCGCCCTGATGGAGCATTTCGCGCTGTCGCCGCACCTGCGTGCGATCACCGGCGCCACTCCCGATGAGCGGACACTCAGCGCGAAGGCCGACATCGTCGCTGAAGCGCTGCGGCGGCTGCGCGCGGTGGGCGTCGACACGTCGCGGCCCGTGCTCATCGGGGATCGTCACCACGATGTCGAGGGGGGCGCCGTCAATGACGTGCCGGTGATCTTCGTGCGGTGGGGTTTCAGTTGGCCCCACGAGTCCGAGGGTGCACAGGCAACGGTCGACGACGTCGCGTCGCTGCGCGAGTTGCTGCTGACACCGACAGAATAGGTGCGCAGGAGGGCAACGATGACCGACACCGCAGCGACCGAAACCCGCGCGCGATCGACACTCGGTGTCGGGATTCGAACCGTCGTGTCACGGATGCCGGCCACGATCGTTTTCGTCCTCGCACTGCTCGCGGTGGGCGTCATCTGGCAGGGCCTGTGGCAATCGTTCAAGCACAACCCGCTCTTCGCGGAGGTCGCCTACGGGCTGCCGGCGTTCCTGGAGGGCCGGTGGTGGACACCGGTCACGGGAACGTTCTTCGTCGTGCATCCGTGGGTCTACCTCATCACGATCGCGAGCTTCGTCGGCATGGGGTACCTCGAGTGGCGGCGCGGAACCCGAGTAGCCCTCGCGTACTACACGGTGGGACAGCTGTTCGCGATCTTCGCCAGCGCCCTGGCCCTCTGGCTCCTGGCCTTCACACCCTGGCCCTGGGCGCAGCGCGAGGCCCTCGCCCTGGATGTCGGCCCCTCCGGCGGCACGATGGCCTGCCTGGCGGCTGCCGCCAGCCTGCTGCCGTCGCCGTGGCGCTCCCGCGCGTGGCTCGTACTGCTCGGCGGCGGCGCGGTGGCCCTGCTGTATTGGGGTTCGCTCGCGGACATCGAGCACACGTTCGCGATCCTGCTCGTTCTGGTCGTGGCGCGCCCGCTCCGGGTCCGACGCGTGAGCGTTCAAGAGCAGCGATTCGTCGCCCTGATAGCGGTTCTCGCGCTGGCAGCGATCGAGACCCT
>NZ_DBHD01000005.1:0-7707 GCF_002296025.1 Microbacterium sp. UBA837 | reverse complement strand
GTCGAGCGGGCGATCGCTCGGAACACGCCGACGCGTGGGGTGGCATGGCTCAACGCATCGAGCACCCCCAGGGCGATCGTGGACTTTCCGGAGTGACCTTCTGCCGAGGTGATGAAGATGCTCTGCGCCACCCCATCAGCCTAGGTGCGACCGCGGGGGCGCCGCCGGGTGCCTACCGGAGAAAAACCCGAGGCAACCGAATGTTCACGCCCCGTTGCGTCAGGACCACGCGGGCATGAAAAGACTCTCCGCGCACCCGGCAGAGCCTGGTTACCCTTGCTACGTTTCCGTCCTGGGGGAGTTGGCCTGGATGCCGCCGCGCGGAGAGCTTCCCCTAGTCTAACCATTCGTCCCGCCGGGATTCGCGGCGTCCTCCCAGAGCCGCACTCGGTCAGCCGAGGTTACGATTGTGCAACGACCGACGAGGCGCCGCATATCCGACGAGGCGGCGCGCGCACAGGCGGAGGGGGTCGGCATGACCGAAAGCGTCATCCGCGAGGAGCGGGTCACCGCAGAAAGCCCGCCAATCGCCGTGGAGCGCTTCGCCGAGGTCACCAACGCGATCCTCGGGGCAATCACATCCGTGATCGACGGCAAGCCGGAAGCGGCTCGCAGCGCACTCATCTGCCTGCTCGCCGAGGGGCACCTTCTTATTGAGGATGTCCCCGGAGTCGGAAAGACGATGCTTGCCCGGGCGCTGGCAGCATCCATCGACGCCGCGGTGCGACGCATCCAGTTCACGCCCGACTTGCTCCCGGGCGACGTCACCGGTGTTTCGGCCTTCAACCCCATCGAGCGTGAGTTCGAGTTCAAACCGGGTGCCGTGTTCGCCAACATCGTCATCGCCGACGAGATCAACCGCTCCTCCCCCAAGACCCAATCCGCACTGCTGGAGGCGATGGAGGAACGGCAGGTCACCGTCGACGGGCACACACACCTCGTGCCGCACCCGTTCCTGGTCGTCGCCACCCAGAACCCTCTCGAAATGGAGGGGACGTACGCGCTTCCCGAGGCGCAGCGCGACAGGTTCACGATGCGGATCTCGATGGGCTACCCGGATGCACGCGCCGAGACCCTCATGCTGCGCCAGCGTGAGACAGTCAACCCGCTCGAATCCGTCCGACCCGTCGTCACAACCCACGAGGTGGCTGAGCTGATCGTCGCGGCGCGGCATATTCATGTGGCGCCCGCGATCGAGGAGTACACCGTTTCCCTCGCTCAGGCGACCCGCGCTCACCCCGACCTGAAGCTCGGAGCGAGCCCGCGCGCGACGCTGCAACTCGTTCGAGCTGCCAAGGTGGCTGCAGCGCTGGAGGGACGATCTTTTGTCATCCCCGACGACATCACCGGCCTCCTGCATCCGGTGTTCGCCCACCGCCTGATCGCCACACGCGCAGCCGGCGGAGCCAACCACGGCGAAGCCGCGGTGGCGGATGCCCTCGATCAGATCGCGGCAAGCGCCCGCGTCCCGCTCGCCTCGCGGCGGTGACATGCGCTGGTGGCCATTTACGCCTCGGGGCACCGGTGCCCTGATCCTCGCCATCGCTTCGTTCGTGATCGCGGGAGAGACCGGCGTCGTCGAACTCATGTTCTTCGGTGTCCTCATGGTGGTGGTGTGTGCGGGGAGTCTCGCATCGCTCTGGTTTCGGGCGGCTCCCACCGCCACGCCTCGGCGGATCGTTCCCGACGTCTCGACGGTCGGCAAACCCACGACCGTCACGGTGACGCTCCGGCCGCCTTCGCGCATGATGGGCAGGTCCGGACGGTGGCACGAGCTCGCCGACCCGGTCTTCATCGGCGAGCTTGAGGGCGACCTCAACTGGGGCGGGGCCGACAAGGCAGCCTCGGTGACATATAGCGTGACGCCCAGCACGCGTGGCACCTACGCTCTCGGTCCGCTGCGGGTCATCACCGAAGACCCCTTCGGGCTCGCCCGACGCGCGGTGCGCGTGATCGAAGCCGAATCGGTCCGGGTCGCTCCCGCGCAGGTCGAGGTAACGGCACTGCGGGCGATGACGGCGACAGCGGGTGGGGCGCTCCACGCCACCCACACGCAGCGCGGCCATGGCGTGGACAATCTGCTGGCCCGCCCCTACCAGCCAGGGGATTCGATGCGCCGCATCCACTGGCGTGCGTCAGCTCACCACGACGGACTCATGGTGCGCCAGGAAGAGAATGAGGCTGCACCGGATGCCGTCGTCGTGATCGACCGGGACGATGCGCGCTGGGGCGCCGGGGCCGCCGCAGCGCCCGGGCAGGATCCCGCTTTCGAGGCGGCAGTTGCCACTACCGTGTCGGCTGTCGCGCAACTGTCCCACGACGGCTACACCGTGAGCGTGCTCGAGAGCGACGGAACACCCCTCCACGAGCCCATCGAACCGGGCGAGAAAGCACTCCTCGACGCGTTCGCCGCAGATTGCGCAACCATCGTCGCCGGCACTGGGCACAACATCCATGACTTACCGCGCGCCTTCGCCCGCGTCGGCAGCGGCCCGATCGTCATCATTACCGGCACCCTCTCGGAGGCCGATGTCGCCGCCCTCGCTCCGATCGGCGCACACACGACCCTGCCGATTCTGCTGGCCACCGACGCCAGCGCTGACGCCTTCGACCGAGCGGCGGAGTTGGGGTGGCGGGTTCAGGCCATTCGCGTGGGCCCCGAGATGCCCGGCTGGTGGGACGACGCGCGAGACCAGGGTCAGAGGCGATGAGCTGGTCGACACGATGGAGAGCTGCTCGCAGGGCCCGCTGGCGGGGGATGCGAACCGGACGTTCTGACGCACTACTGACGATCGGGGTGATGGTCGGGATCGTTGCCGCCCTTCTTCCGGTGACGCGAGTCATCGCGCCCGGCGCCTGGATTTGGGGCACCCTCGCGCTGTCGGCGGCGATCATGGTCACAGGATTCTTGCTTCGCCGTACCCGGATGTCGGCGATCGGCATCAGCGCGGTCGAGCTTGCCCTCACGATCGGCGTTGTCACCGTCGTGTTCCTGCGAGAGACCGCGCTGTGGGGAATCATCCCGGTCTTTGCGAGCGTGGATCAGGCAGCGGGCCTCGTGGTCACGGCATCCGAGGAGATCTTCTACAGCGCGGCCCCCATGGTTCCGACCCCGGCCTTGAGCTTCTTGGTGGTCGGGGCAGCGGGCCTGTTCACGATTGCTGTGGATCACATTGCCTTGACAGCACGGATGCCGCTGCTGGCCGGTGTCGCACTGTTCACGGTGTCGCTGATCCCTGCTCTGACGGTGCCCAGCGCCGTCAACCTCTGGTCGTTCGCGCTGCTCGCGGCGGCTGTGTTGCTGTTGCTTCGCGCCGAGACCCGCGGCCGGGAACCGAGGAGTGGACGCGCGAGCGGCGCCTCCGCCGTCGCGGCAGGTATCGGAGCTCTCGCTCTGGTCGCGACCCTCATCATCACACCCTCGCTCCCCCAGCCCGGTCCCCGGGTCGCATCCGGAAGCGGTACCGCGGGAATCGACGCATCCCTCTCGCTCGGGCAGGATCTGCGTCGCCCTGAGCAGATCGAGGTCCTGCGGATGCGCTCGACCGCGCCTCTGCCTCCGTACCTGCGCGTGGCAACGCTCAGCGAGTTCACCGGCGCCGTCTGGCAACCCGATCGCACATGGTCACTTCCGCTGGACAGCTCCCGCGCCTTCGGGGAGGTCGAGGCGTCCCCCGGGATCGAGATTGCGGATTACCTCACGACTGTCGAGATCACCGATCTCTCGTCATCCTGGCTCCCGGTGCCCTTCCCCGCGGTGGACGTCGAGGGCCTGTCGGGCTCCTGGAACACGATGCCGCTCAATCGGACGGTGGTGGGCGAGAACGGCGCGACCCAAGGGCAGTCGTATGTCGTCGAAACCCGCGTTCCTGAACCAACTCTCGACCAAATCCGTGCGGCGGATGCCAACCCCGACCGGGTTCGGGAGACGGCATCCGCTCTGCCTGACAATCTTCCCGAGATCATCGCCCAGACAGCGCGAGAGATCACGGCTGGCACCACGAACGACTATGACGCCCTGATCGCGATGCAGTCGTGGTTCCGCGGGGCTGACTTCCGGTACTCGCTCGACGCCCCGGTTGAGCAGGGGTTCGATGGGTCAGGCGCTGATGCGGTGGCATCGTTCCTCGACGTGAAGTCGGGGTATTGCGTGCACTACGCGTCGGCGTTCGCACTGATGGCCCGAACTCTCGACATGCCCTCCCGGATCGTCGTGGGCTACCTGCCCGGCGTCAACACGAGCACCGTCGTCGACGGGCAGAACGTGCGATCGGTGCTCAGCGGACAGCTTCACTCGTGGCCCGAGGTCTACTTCGATGGGATCGGCTGGGTCGCGTTCGAACCCACCAACAGCCTCGGAACGGCGACGCGGTTCGGCTCGGCCACGGATGCCGCGCAGGATGATGCGGCTGGCCCCACGCCGACGGTGTCATCTGCGCCGTCGGCGACGCCGCAACCCACGCGGTCGGCCCTCTCCGAGAACCTCGACACCCCGAATGCCACGGTTCCCCTTCCCCTGCAGCGCAACCTGGCGGCGTTTGGCTGGGGAGCCTTCGCGATGGGGCTGCTTGCTCTTCTGGCGGCGCCGGGAGTTGTGGCTGAGCTGCGCCGACGGCGGCGGCTTGCTTCGGCCGCGCGCGGTGATGCGGTTGCCGCGTGGGCAATCGTTCGGGATACGGCGGTAGATCTCGGCATCCGCGTGGCAGGTAGCGACACCCCGCGGATGCTCGGGGACCGGCTCGTGCGAGAGCATGGCGTTGATGCGGATGCCATGTCCATACTCGTGTCGGCTATCGAACGCGAGTCGTATGCACTGGCAGGTGCCCGCACGGCGTCGGGGGCCCGGATTGGCGGTGAGGGAACCGAGCGCGGGACGCTTGTGCGTGCGGCACGAGACGTTCGGGGGCAGGTGATGCTGGCGGCGTCTCCTGCTCGACGCTCCATCGCTCTCGTCGCGCCGCGCTCGCTCGTGTTCGGCCTGTTCACCCGCGGCTAGACGAAAAAGCCCTGAGCCGCGACCCGTTCGTAAACGGTGACGCGGCTCAGGACAATGGCGGTGACGGTGGGATTTGAACCCACGGTGCGCTTGCACGCACACACGACTTCCAATCGTGCTCCTTAGGCCGCTCAGACACGTCACCAGAACAGCCTGTCCATCGTACCCGATGCCTCTTCGCCGCCCCGACCAGCGCGAGGGATCAGGCAGTGCCCGGCGGTCTAAACCGCCGTGAGCTAGGACGTCCTTCTTCAGTCGCGCCGAAATGCGGGTGTCGCCGCCCGTGACCCGCACGAAGGCGCGACCGAAGAACACCTCGTGCCCGGAGATACTGAGCACCGTCACTCGGTCGCGCCTTCGCGCGACTTCCGGGTCTCGTGACCAACGTCAGGGCGCGACTGAACGGAGGGCCGACCCGGAGATACCGAGATACCGCTATGGCCGATCGCGGCTCGGCGCCAGAGCCATCCGACGCTCTGCCGTCAGGCAGAGGGCGGGGCCGACTACGCGACTGCGTCCTTGAGCAGCAGGGCCCGACGAGCGGTCCCGGCGCTCCGGGGCACAGTCAGTCCGTCGACTCCCGCGGTGGGTTGTGCATGAACTCGATGCGGATACCGTTGGCGTCCTCGACGAAGGATGCGTAGTAGCGGGGCGTGAAGCGCGGGTACGGCTTCGGGTCACGCACGATCGTCCACCCAGCGCGGACCGCGATCTCGTGGAGTCGGTCAACCTCGGCGCGCGAGCCGACCGCGAACGCGAGGTGCTGCCAGCCGACCCGACCGTGGCGGTGCGGGCCCGTCCCCGGCTCGCGCGCTGGATAGAAGATGAGTTCGGACTCTCCTGGACAGGTCCAGAACACGATGCTGCCGGCATCCGTTCGGGTGTACCCGAGCGCGAGGAGCACAGGTTCGAACTGGCTCGCGGCGGCGGGCACGTCGTCGACAGTCAGGGCGAGGTGGTCGACGAGAGGCACCGTCACGCCTCCCGGAGGATCTTCGGCATTGCTTTGCCCTCGGCAAGTTCGTCGATCAGCTTGTCGAGGTAGCGGATGTTCTGCATCAGCGGATCCTCGATCTCTTCCACACGAACGCCGCAGACGACGCCGGTGATCGCCGAGACGCGCGGATTGAGGTCGGCATCCGCGAAGAACTCCTCGAAGCTGGTCTCACGTTCGAGATGCTGCGCGAGAGCCTCGTCGTCGAAACCCGTCAGCCAGGCGATGATCTCGTCGACCTCGCCTTTCGACCGGCCCTTGCGCTCTGCCTTGGCAACGTAGAGCGGGTAGACCGACGCGAAGCTCGTCGTGAAGATCCGGTGCGCCATGATCCGAGGGTACGCGCCGGGGTCTACCTGCGTCCCGAGGCAAACACCACGGGAACACCCAGCCACTCCCCGAGATCGCGGATCTCGGCATCCACCATCTCGCGTTCCTCGTCATCGAACGGGATCAGTTCGTGAACCGCGGAGACGACGAGGTTCTCTTTCTTCTTGTCGAGTTCGGCATCCATCAGCGCAGAGAAACGGTCACCGATGAGGATCGGATGCACGAAGTAGCCGTACACACGCTGGGCTTTGGGCTTGAACTGCTCGAGGATGAACTCGAAGTCGAACAGTTCAGCGAGGCGCGGCCTGTCGAAGAGCATCCGGTCGTACGGGTTGAGGATCGCGACCCGGCCACCCGGGTCATCTCCCAGCGCGGCGATCGCCTCGGGGTCGACTCGCCATTTCCACGCGCTCCCCTCGACCTCGGCCGGCTCCCCCGCCATACCGACCTCGCTCCAGGGCGACTTCTGTCGCGCGATACCCGCGGCATGAAGGCGCCGCTGCTGCAACCGCTCTTCGGCTTCCTCTGCGGTGATGGACCCGTCATCGGGACCGTACAGCCGCTCGGCAAGGTCCCACACGCGCTGCCGGTTCTCACGTCGAACCACGGCCACCTCGCCGATGACCGACAGCAGTTCGAGCATCCGTGGCACCTGGTTCGATCCGTACCAGCCGCTCTCGTTGCTGCGCTGCACCACGCTCGTGTCAGGGATCTCGGATGCCAGCAGCGGCCCCTCCGCGCGGAGCCGAGCGAGCACGTCCTTGCGAAAGGCGGCGTTCGCCTCGAGGTATTCGCGAGACGCGGCACGCAGCTGCCGGGCGCGCATCAACGCGACCATGTCGGGCATCAGGCTGGACGCGAAGAACCGACCATCGAACTCGAACAGCAGGCGATCGTCTTCGACGGCCTTCTTGAGCTGCCCGGGCTCGTACCCCCATCCGATCCGACTCCAGAACGCGGTCTGCTCCGCGGGCGCGATGGTCACTGTCGGATCGATCTTGATGCTGCCGAGCTGCTCGGCGACCTCGACGACATCGCCGGGACGATCGGCATCCAGTAACTGGGCGCGCACAGCGATTCGGCGCGCTTCGTCCCGCGTGAGGCGATGCATGCCGCGAGCGTACCGCTCCGCGCCGACACCCATGCAGCCAGCTCAGTGGGCCCCGAGAACCATGTACTTCTCGGGCGCGCGGACACCCTCGAATCCGAACTGTGCATACAGTCCGTGCGCGTCAGCAGTGGCGAGCATGATACGCCGGACGCCGAGCGGTTCGACGTCGGCGACGATTCCCGCCATGAGCGCCTTCCCGATGCCCTGACCTCGAGCGTCCGGTGAGACGAAGACGTCGCACAGCCAGGCGAAGGTCGCGTCGTCCGTCACGATCCG
>NZ_DBHD01000037.1:0-32387 GCF_002296025.1 Microbacterium sp. UBA837 | reverse complement strand
CCAAACGGACTCACTCATCTAGGGCGCAATCCGAACCACCAGGATTCGCTGTGAACAGCCGTCCGGTTTCTGCAGGAGGGTGTCCCCCTGGCTGCGTCGCAGAAGCATCAGCTCGGCTGGATGAGCGGACGACGCCAAGAGGTCGACGGCGCCCAGCCGCAGCTTGCGGCAGTTGGCGCGCACGGCGACGCGCGAGAGCCGTTCGCTTGGACGCGCGGGTTGCGCGCGTACGGGGTTGAGTGGCTGACGAGTTGGCTTAGTTACTGTTGCGGCTGGGCTTCGGCGAGCAACGTCCGGGCCTGTTCGAGATGGTCCGGGCTGGTCATGACGTCCCAGTGTTCAGCGGCGAGTTGCTGTACGGATGAGAAGTCGCGGCCGCCCCTCCAGATGCCGTGCCCTGCGAGACCGAAGATCGCTCCCCAGAGCGCGCCGAGGCCGACCGCCCACAGTGCCGTCCAGAGCCAGAGAATCCCTGGCGTGAACAGGGACAGTACGAGTCCGATCAGCAAGCCGAACCATGCCCCGCTCGCCGCGCCGTAGCCGGCGGCGCGAGCGAACGTCATGCGCCCGGTCACCTGCTCTTCGATCCGGACATTCCAGCCGACGATCGAGACGTGCTCAACGGGGAAGTCGGCATCGGCGAGCTTGTCCACGGCGGCCTGCGCGGCCTGATAATCCTCGTAACGGGCGAGGAGTGCACGAGCGGGCGTGGTTGCGTTGTTCTCGGTCATCAGAGTTTCTCCTTTCGAAGGTGCGGTTATCGGTGGTGCGCCATACTCAGCGAATCGACGCCGGGCGTCGGTGATCTCCGCGTTCGTCGGCGAGTTCGAGCAGTCGCCGCACACGTTGAGACGTCGGCGGATGCGTCCGGAACAATCCACCGAGCCCGTCGTCGGCGAGCGGGTTCGCGATCATCAAGTGGGCGTTCGCGGTGGTCGCAGGCGTGCTCACCAGCGGCGCGCTGTGCACGCCTGCCTCGATCCTCTGCAACGCCGCCGCCAACGCGAGCGGATCGTCGGCGAGCTCGGCACCGTCAGCGTCGGCCTCGAACTCGCGAGTACGGCTGATCGCGAGTTGAATAAGTGCGGCCGCGACCGGCGCGAGAACGAGCATGACGAGCGTCGCCAGCGGGTTCGGGGCATCCTCATCGTCGCCGCCCACCGGCAGGAAAAACGCAAAGTTGGCCAGCGAAGTGATCACGCCCGCGAGACCGGCGGCCACGCTCGAGACGAGGATGTCTCGATTGACCACATGGGACATCTCGTGCGCTAGGACGGCACGAAGCTCACGCCATGTCAGCAGCCGCAGGATTCCTTCGGTGACGCATACCGCCGCATGACGTGGGTCACGACCCGTGGCAAACGCGTTCGGCTGCGGCAACGGGCTGATATACACCTTCGGCATCGGCACGCCCGCAGCATCCGACAGCTCCCGCACCGTCGCAATGAGAGTGGGCGCCTCCCACTCACCCACGCGACGCGCTCCCATCGCGCGCAGCGCGAGACGATCCGACCAGAAGTAGGCGGCACCGTTCATCGCCAGCGACAAGAGCGCCGCGACCGCGAGGCCCGAGCCGCCAGCGATCGCATACCCTGCTACGAGCATCAACGCGGACAGCGCACCCAACAGGACAGCTGTCTTGAGCCCGTTCCAACGACGCATTGGACATCAACCTCCCCGGCTCATTAAACTTGCGTCGCTACGTGTCAAGTTTAACGTGGCTCCGTCTATCCTTCAACTCGATCTGCGAGTAACCTGCTACTCTAGGTGAAGGTTTTCAGGCTCAGTATGTGCAGCACGCAAGCGTTGATCTTGCCCTCGGCTGCGCACCGGTGCCGCGAGGTCCCACCTCGTGCTCCGGAAGTCATCGCAGCAGCGCGGTGGGCGACTTCGAGCAGGCGAGGCATCTGAGATTCAGCGAATGAGGCGATGAGGATAAGGAGGAGCTGGGGATGACGAAGCAACCGGGTGAGGATCCTGAGGTTCCCCTCGAGGATGCCCTGGAGCAGGACATAGATGCGGGCCCCGGCGCGGCGGACGACCGGGCCGCGACCTCGGTGCCGCTGCCGGAAGACGCCGACCCGATTGACGCATGGGAGCAACGGATCGAGACTCCCCTCGACGATGAGGATCAGCGGGAGCTCTAGAGACGAGTCAAGAGATCGTCGGCCGGCCCAATCTTCCGACCGAGTCGGCGTCAGGCCGTCGGTCGCGACCGCAACTCGCTGATCTCGTGCTCGAGGGCCTCGACCCTTCGCCGGAGGGCGAGAACCTCTCTGACGCCAGGAAGCGTGACCCCGGCCTCGGTGAGGTCCTGGACCTCGCGAAGCCTCTCGACCTCGTGACGCGAGTAGCGCCGTTGACCACCATCGGAGCGCTCTGGGGACACGATGTCCTCGTCGTCCAGTCGACGAAGCGCAGCCTGCTGCATGCCGAGCAGGGTAGCCACCTGGCTGATCGTGTAAATGGGGGCGTCGTCCTGGTACAGGGGCGGCATCGCTTCGCTGCTCTTTACCTCCGCCATCTCTCATTCCTTCTTCTCCATCGTGCATCTCACGGACGCATCTTTGAACACGCGGACGGCGACTGGGTCCGGCCGCTCAGTTTCGAATCACACGAGCGTGATGCTGGTCGGCCTCCACGTCGACCCTCCCGGAACCGAGTGGCAGACCGCGGATCTGCACCTGTCCGATCATCGCAGGAACTGGCGCCACCGTCACAAGCGCGCCACGCTCGTCGGCGTCCAACGCGAGTGCGATCCTGAGCAGCTCGAAGGGTGTGGCCGCCGACCATGCCTGCGGTGAACAAGATGTGGGATACGGAACCGGCACCGGCTTGTCGCGACGGTCGAACCCGCAGAACAGCTCGGGAAGACGGCCACCGAACGCCTCGAGAGCGTCGAGAAGACCGGACAGCACGCGGATCGCCGCGTCTTCGCGCCTGTACCTGATCATCCCCGCAGCGGCGATGACGGAATCGTGCGGCCACACGGAGCCGTTGTGGTAGCTCGCCGGGTTGTATCGGGCGGAACGGTCCGAGAGCGTGCGAATGCCGAAGCCGGTGAACATGTCCGGCGCGACCAGCCGGTCGATGACGGCGTCCGCGACGTCGTCGTTCACGATGCCTGTCCATAGGCAATGCCCAATGTTGGAGGAGATCACCGTGACGGGCCGCTTCTTCGCGTCGAGCGCGAGGGCATAGAAACCCTCCTCCGGCATCCAGAATGCGTCGTGGAAACGACGTCGCAGCCTCTCCGCGTCTTCGCGGAAACGTTGCGCCTCGGCCGCAGAACCGAGAGCATCCTCGATCTCCGCAGCCGCGAGATAGGCCGCATAGCAGTACCCCTGCACCTCCGCGAGCGCGATCGGCGCTTCCGCGACGGAACCATCGGCATGGGCGATCGAGTCTCCGCTGTCTTTCCATCCCTGGTTCAGGAGCCCGCGGTCGGTGCTCCGCTTGTACTCCACGAACCCGTCTCCATCGCTGTCGCCGTAGGTGCGGATCCAGTGCACCGCAGCGTCCACGGCAGGCTTGAGCTCGGCCAGCTCTTCCAACGGGACCCCCCACCTCAGTGCCCGGCCCACCAGCATCACGAACAGCGGCGTCGAATCCACCGAGCCGTAGTACACGCTTTCGCCCCCCAGGGTGAGGGAGAGATCCGCGCCGTGCCGGACTTCGTGGAGAATCTTGCCCGGCTGCTCCTCAGCCATCGCCAGCTCCCTCGTCCCCTGTAGCCGCGCAAGCATTCGGGCGGTCCCGAGCGCCAATCCGGGAGCGTAGGGAAGCATCATCCAGCTGGTGATCAGAGCGTCACGCCCGAAGAGGGCCATGAACCACGGCGCGCCCGCCGCGACCACCTGGTCCTCGGGATGCTCGGGGTCCACGATCCGCAAGGCACCGAGATCACGTTCGCTGGTCGAAAGAGCCTGGGCGAGCACGGTGTTGCCGACCTCGATGACCGGTGCCGCCTCGTGCCATCCCTGCATCCGCCGCGCAGGCTCGGTATGGGCCAGCGGCCGGTCAAGGGGGAAAGACGCCGCCAGTTCGTCGCCTGCGACGATCGGAAGAACCTCGACACTGGTCTGCCACTGTCCATGAGCAGGCACCACCGTGCGGAAGGTGAGGACCCCTGGAACGGCCTGCGCTCCCGGCGCGTACACGCGCACCCCGCGCTCCTCTCCTGACGACGCGGACACGAGGAAGGAGACCGAGTCAGAGCTCGCCGTCGACGAGACTCCGAGAGCGCGCACGGGTCTCGACTCCTTCACCTCGAAGAGGTCGGCGAAATCGGCATCGAGATGCAGAACGATGTCGAGTCCTGCAGACTCGGCCCCGAAGTTGGACACCACGATGTCCTCCCGCATGCCCTGCCCGACCATCCGATGGCGCTCGACGATCACCGTGGGCTCGACCTGTCCCGGTCGGGTGGGGATACGACCCACGAAACGGCACTCGAAAGGCTCAGCAGGCAGCACGGTGAGCGGCTCGACCTCATGCCCGTCGATACGCAACTGCCACCGCGAGAGCACTCTGGTGTCCCTCACGAACAGCCCGTCGCTGCGGTGGGGGACGATATCCCCGTTGGGCTGCGACACGCAGAACGAGGAGCCTTCCACCAACGTCACGGAGCCCTGGAGCTGCGGAACCGCTCCGATCCCGTGGGGTCCGGGCTGATCATCACCGACCAGGCCTCGCGCTTCCAGGTCTGCTTCGGAAGCCACTTCGCGCTCCTTCCTCACTCGAACTCTCGCTCGAGACCACCATACCTATACTTGTAACGGTAAGTTACATGGATCTATAGTGCGAGCAACTCTTCGATGGGGAAGGGAGATGTGATTCCGGGAACGAACACTCTTGGGAGTAACTCATGTCACTCATCGTCGAACGGCAAGACACCGCGACACCGCACGAGAGCGGGCAACCGCTCAAGATCGGCATGATCGCGCCGCCATGGTTCGAGCTTCCCCCCGCGGGATACGGAGGCACCGAGACTGTCGTGGCCGGACTGGTCGACCAATTGGTCGACCGCGGGCACGAGGTCACCCTCGTCGGGTCCGGCAGGTCCAGAACGCGCGCACAGGACTTCAGACCCGTGTACGACACGCCTCCGTCGCATCTGCTCGGATCGAGCGTGATGCCCGAGCTCGTGCTCGCCGCCGAAGTAGGACGGATCATGGACGAACTCGACGTGGACATAGTCCACGATCATTCCGCGGCCGGCCCGCTGCTCGCGCGGCACCGACGACAGCCCACCGTCGTGACCATGCATGGTCCGGTCGCCGGTGAGAACGGTGATTACCACCGTCGCCTCGGATCGACGGTCGGCATCATCGCGATCTCCGACGCCCAGCGACGACAGGCACCAGAGCTGAACTGGGTGGGCACCGTCCACAACGCCATCGATGTCGCGGCCTTCCCCTTCCGAGAGCAGAAGTCGGACACGGTGCTCTGGCTGGGTCGGTTCAGCCCCGACAAGGGAGCGCACGTCGCCATCGAGACCGCCCGTCGCGCAGGGCGGAAGATCATCCTCGCCGGAAAGCTCACCGAACCCTCGGAGAAGGCGTACTTCGACCGAGAAGTCCGCCCCCTGCTCTCCCACGACGCCGAATACATCGGCGAGGCCGATACGCACCTCAAACGCGAACTGTTCGCGAACGCCGCGTGCCTGCTGTTCCCGATCCAGTGGGAGGAGCCCTTCGGGATGGTGATGGCTGAAGCGCTCGCCTGCGGCACGCCCGTGATCGCCACGCGCCGGGGAAGCGTCCCCGAGATCGTGCGACATGGGGAGAACGGTTTCATCGCCGACGCTGCCGACCAGCTCGTCGAGGCGGTCCAGCGCGCCTCGGAGATCGACCCGCATATGTGCCGGAACGATGCCGAGCAACGCTTCGACCTCCCCGTGATGGCCGCGGGATACGAGCGCATCTACCGCATGCTTGCCGAGGGAACCGCGGAGATTCGAACAATGACCGGGACCGCCGACGCATCGGAACCCCGGAGGCGGAGCGACAGGACATGACGGGACTGTCTGACTAACGGTGGATCTGGTCGGGCCTGACCGAAAGGAAGGGTGATGACCGATGTCATCGAGATGATCGATCCTGTGACGGGGGGAGATCATCGACGAGCAGCAGCTCGCGGAGCAGCTGCTGAAGCAAGCGAAGGAACGGGGCGTCGACCTCGTCGGCCCGGACGGGTTGCTGAACGGACTGACGAAGCGGGTGCTGGAGACGGCGCTCGAGGCGGAGATGACCGAGCACCCCGGCTATGAGAAGCACGCTGTGTCGACCAGCGAGAATGCGCGCAACGGGACGAGGTCGAAGACCGTGCTGACCGAGGTTGGTCCCGTTCAGATCGAGGTTCCTCGGGACCGGGACGGGTCGTTCGACCCGAAGATCGTCAAGAAGCGGCAGCGGCGGTTGACCGGGGTCGACGAGATCGTGCTCTCGCTCACCGCGCGTGGGCTGACGACCGGGGAGGTCGCCGCGCACTTCGACGACGTCTACGGGGCGTCGGTGTCCAAGGACACGATCTCGAGGATCACGGACAAGGTGATCGAGGAGATGACCGAATGGCAGAACCGGCCGCTGGATCGCGTCTATCCTGTGGTGTTCATCGATGCTCTGGTGGTGAAGGTCCGAGACGGCCAGGTGCGGAACAAGCCGTTCTATCTCGCCGTCGGCGTGACCGTGAACGGGGAACGCGACATCCTCGGGATCTGGGCCGGCGATGGCGGTGAGGGCGCGAAGTTCTGGCTCGGCGTGTTGACGGAGATCAAGAACCGTGGCGTCGAGGACGTGTGCATCGTCGTCTGCGACGGCCTCAAGGGTCTGCCAGAGTCGATCAACACGGCGTGGCCGCTCGCGACGGTGCAGACCTGCATCATCCATCTGATCCGTAACACGTTCCGGTTCGCGTCTCGCCATTACTGGGAAGAGATGGGCAAGGACCTGCGCCCTGTCTACACGGCGCCGACCGAAGCGGCCGCTCGTGAGCGATTCGTGGAGTTCGACGCGAAATGGGGTCAGCAGTATCCGGCGATCAGCAAGCTCTGGCAGAACGCCTGGAGTGAGTTCGTGCCGTTCCTGGACTGGGACGTGGAAATCCGACGGATCATCTGCAGCACGAACGCGATCGAGTCCCTCAACGCCCGGTACCGCCGCGCCGTGAGGGCGCGCGGGCATTTCCCGAACGACGCCGCCGCGCTGAAATGTCTCTACCTCGTGACCCGCTCGCTTGACCCGACCGGGCGCGGCAGGGCACGCTGGGCGACGAGGTGGAAGCCGGCACTGAATGCGTTCGCGATCGCATTCGAAGGCCGAATCGACTAACCATGCGCTCGGCCAGATCCACCGTTAATCGGACACACCCTGATGGACGTGTTCCCCGACCTCGGTGGCGTCGGGGGTGCTGCCCAGCTCCACGAGATCGTCGGCGCGCTGCTCATGGCTGTCCTCGTCACCGCTGTGCTCATGCTCATCGTCTGCGCCATCGCGTGGGCGGTCGCATCATCCTGTGGCAGTCACCAAGCCGCGACCAAAGCCCGCACAGGACTGTTCGCCGCGGTCGGCGCTGCGATGCTGGCCGGGGCCGGCGTGGCCTGGCTCAACTTCCTGCTGGACGTCGGCACTGGGCTCTGAGCCATGCGTTCCGCCGTGCGGATGCCATCGCCTAATTGGGTTCTGTCAGGTGTTGAGGGAACGTTCGACCCAGGCGCGCAGCTGCGGCGCGGGAACGGCGCCGACCATGCGGTCTACTTCTTCCCCGTCGCGGTAGACCAGAAGGGTGGGGATCGAGGAGACGGCGTGGCGTTGGGAGATGCGTGGCGAAGTGTCCGCGTTGACCTTGGCGACCTTGAGGCGTCCGGCGAGGTCGCGGGAGAGCTGGTCCACGACCGGCGAGATCTGCCGGCACGGGCCGCACCAGGGCGCCCACACGTCCACCAGCACGGGGAGTGTCGCCTCCCCGACCACCGTGTCAAACGAGTCATCGTCGGCGTCCACGAGCCAGGGCAGGTCGGTGTGGCATTTGGCGCAGCGCACCCTGCCCGGACGCGCCTGGGGCACGCGGTTCTTCGCCGCGCACCCCGGGCACGTCACGACGCTCACAGCCACACCCCGTGCCGGGCGAGGACGGCATGGACCTGGCGGAGGCTGGGCTCCATGAGCCACTCCCCGTCGATGTGCACGACCGGAGTGCGCAGCCGTCCGCCCGTTAGCGCCTCCAGGCGTGCATGCACGGAGGGATGGTCGTCGAGGTCGACGTAATCGTATCCGACACCTGCCCGATCCAGCGCCCGGCGGATCAGCTGCGTGATCCCGCACCAGCGGTTGCCGTAGATCGCCACCGGCACCGTTCGCGTGCGGGGCGCGCGCCGAGGGCGGGTGGGGGTGACATCCCAGATCGTCATCACTGCACCTCCTTGTCGTCGTTGTTGCGCTCGTTGTCGTCGTTGTGCTCCTCGACCGCGACGAGGTCGAGGGCGTCAACGAGCGCGTCGAAGTCCGGCAGCTCCTTCAGCCGCTCGGACACGTGAGCCCAGCGGATGATCCCGTCGGCGTCGACCAAGTAGACGGCGCGTTCGCTGTGCCCGTCGGCGTTCCGCCACACGTTGTACGCGCGGGCCGTCTCACCCCGTGGCTGGAAGTCGCTCAGCAGCGGGTAGCGGATGCCGCGCACCGCAGCCCACGCGCCATGACTGTAGATCGAGTCGACCGAGATGCCCAGCAGCCGGATGCCGCGGGATGCGAACTCGTCATACTCCTGTTGGTACAGCTCCAGTTGCACACTGCATCCCGGACTCCAGTCCAACGGATAAAACACCAGCGCCACCGGAGACCCGCGCAGCTCCGAGAGCCGCACGATCGTGCCGTCCGCGGCCGGGAGCGCGAAGTCCGGCGCCCGCGTCCCCGGCTCCAGACCCGTCGTCACCCGGGATCCGCCCATCGGAGGCGCGCTCCGATAGAGTTCGCGAACCGCAGCCAGATCGTCCGCAGGCTCTACGACGGGGGCGGTCTCGATGCTCGTCGCCGAGTCCAACAGATCGAAGGCGTCCATCACGCAACCCCCGTTCTCCGAGAACGGACGACGTGAACGGGAACGTTCCCGCGCATCCGGAGCCCGGGGCCCTTCCGGGCCCCGGGCAGCCACCGGGTCAGGAGTCGACCGAATGCGCGGGTCGGGCTTTTGGGTCCGCGACCTCCTTCTCGGCCACGCCCGCCCCGATCGCGTGCGGGGTAGAGGACGAGGATCCTTCGACGGCGACAGCGACCTTGCGCGGGAGCGCATCGGCTCTCACCGGCAGCGTGATCTTCAGAACGCCATCTCGATAGTCGGCCGCGATCGCATCCAGATCCACCTCGTCGCTCAGCGCAAGCTGCCGAACCACGCGCGCGGAACTGCGCTCGCGGACCAGCCAGCGCTCGCCGCGGTCCTCCCGTGAGGTATCGCGGTCCGCGCGGATGGTCAGCAGCCCCGCCTCAGCGGAGACGTCGATCGACGACGTGTCGAACCCCGGAAGATCGGCCTCCACTACATAACGATCATCCTCCCGGTAGAGGTTGATCGGCGCGGAACTCAGCGCAGACTCCGGGAACCCGGAGAAGAACGCCGAGCTGATCCGGTCCAGTTCCTTGAACGTATCGAACAGCATCATCACTCTCCTCTCGTGTATTGAGTCACCTCGACTCAAGTTTACTCTGGGTGACGCACGAGCACGCAGATTTATTCCCGCTCGCGCAGAAGAATCTCCGCGCCGAGAACCAGGCATCGTGCATCGCTGTCGCACCTAACTGTCGAGATCTATCTCGACAGCATCAAAAGTGTCCCGCGTCAAGTAGTTGGCAGGGTTTCTTCTCTTTCAAAGGTGGGGATGGTTGGGTCGGCCAGGCCCAGGTGCACGTCCATCGGCCGGTTCCAGGCGATCGCCTCGTGAGGCCGCTCGGCGTTGTACTCGACCCGGTAGTCCTCGGCGCGTTCGATCAGGGTCAGCGCGTCGGGGATCTCGTCGAGGAACAGTCGCTCGTACTTCAGGGTCCCGAACCCGCGTTCGCGTGACCCGTTCTGCCCAGGGCTCTTGGCCCGGGTGCGGACGTGCTTCAGCTCGGGGTGGCGCATGATGAACAGCTCGAAGTTCAGCGATCGGAAGGGGCCGCCGTTGTCCGTGACGATCGTCACGACAGGCAGCAGCTCACCCGTCTGCTCGTCGACCTGGTATTCGTCAACGAGCGGGTGCCCGAACATCGCCTCATAGTCGGCCAGAGCGAGCTCGATCGCGGCGATCGCCGTCGTACTGGTTCGCGGTCGGCGACACGTGGAACGGGTGCTCGACCTTCGAGTACCAGCCCCGGCACCCCGCGATCCGCCACGTCCCGCCCTGCGTGGTCTCGAACTCGCTGAAGTCCAACTGCCAGACCTGGTTCGGACCCGTCGGGTTCTTCGCAAACGCCGCCTTCCGATCCTTCGCCAGCTCGCGACGCTGCTTTTGATACTCCGACGGCAGGATCAGCCCGTCGTCACGCAGCAACCGCAGCGCGGCCGCCTGCGACACCTTGTGCCCGTCGTGTCGCGTCAGCGCCCAGATTTTGCGATGACCCCACGCCGGCTTCGCCAACGCGTGCTTGGTCACCAGAGGGCGGGCGGCGTTCCGCGCCGGTTGCGGCCACGGCCCCTTCGGCGGCTGCTCCTGGCGCGCTTTGGACTGCCAGCGCCGCCAGGTCCGTTCGGGCACGCCGATCAGCTCCACGAACCTCGACGTCGACACGCCCGCCTCGATGCGGATCACCTCGAGGTCTTCGAAGGGCCCAACCGGCCCTCCGCCGACTTCTTCCACACGCGGATCTCGACCGCCGCCTCACCGAGCGCCTGGGTCAGATCCGCAACCTCAGCCTCGAGCTGCTGCTCCCGCGACGACGGACCGGACCTGCCCGCCGCCAGGCCGGTCTTTCCTGCCTCAAGGAAGTCCGCCTTCCACCGGCCGATCGACTGCTCGCTGACCTTCTCACGCCGAGCCGCCTCGGCGATGGTCATCTCGCCGGCGAGGACGCTCAGCACGATCCCCGTCTTCTTCTCCACCGGGATCACTGGTGGTCTACCCATGGTCAAACTCTCCGCTCAGGACTCAATCAATCGTCCTGCCACAAAGTCTGACGCGCGACACTCAGACCCCAGCTCAGACCTCTCCAGATGGGGTCGGAGCATCGCCCTGCGCGGATTCTGGTCCACTCGACGGGCACCTTTTGGTGCACTTCGCGGGCAGCAACGCCGAACGAGATTGGTCCACTTCCGCGGTGGACGGACCGAGCAGCTCGAACGAGTGGACCAGGCAGTGACCACCCTCAGAAACGACGAAGCCCTGGTGAAAGTTGCCTACCACCAGGGCTTTTTGTCGGGATGACAGGATTTGAACCTGCGACCCCTTGACCCCCAGGTGCCACCATCAGTGCCCTTACCAACGTTGACCAGGGGTTTCCTGTTCCAGCGGAGTGCTCTGCGCGTCACATCTTGCAGGTCTTGCAGGCTGTTGGTCACTCGATTGGTCCACTCCGAATCCGAGAATCAGAAAGACTCTTCAAGGGATTGCCGGACGTGGAGAGGCGAGATGATCGGAACAACCGTCGGCGTGCCCGCCTCACTGATCCACGCACCCAATCTTGCGCCCGATAACGTCCCATCTGCGTGCCAGGTTCGACCCCTTGTATAGATCGACACATCGCTGTCCTCAAACTTCGCCGCCGTCTCGGCAACAGATATCAAACCGCACCGCGCCTCCAAGCCGTACTTGGACAGCGGGGCCTTTCCGACAACGTCCAGCAAGAGCTTGGACAGTCGAGCACTTTCGATCTCCGAGAGGTCGTCGGCTACGACGACAGAGCAATCGATGGTCCCGTAACCGGCTCGTGCCGGCTTGAAGTTTATCGACTCAACTTCCATCAGAACAGCACGCACTTGCGAGGTCGTGAAACCCGCTCGAAGGATTTGCTTCGCGAGATCCTTCGGATACTTGAGCATCCGTAGTTCGAGCAGCCGTTGAGTCATCATGCTGACGGGCTTGACCTCGGGCATCTCCTTCCGTACGGCTGGCGCGCTCTCTTGGAACAGGGAGACGTACTCGGCGTTCAGTTCAATACCCAGTCCTAGACGCCCCTGTTCGATGGCACCCCTCACAACGGCGCCACTGCCAGCGAAAGGATCGAACACAACATCGCCCTCATCTGATGAGAGCAGAACCATCCGCCGAACAAGCTCGGGGGGGAAGGGACATGCATGATGGAATGCGGCTTCGTCCCAGCTTCCCTGTACAGGGATAGGGATTTCCCAGACGTTGTCCGGAGTCATTCCCCACGGATTGTGTCGCTCCGGATACTTCACCCACCACGACTTCAAGTTTGCGGTATCCCGCAGACGATCTACATTGAACGTGAAACTATTTGATTTCACAAAGAACAGCACATACTCAAACCCATTCCGGAGTTTTCCGTGATGAGACCAGGGACGCGTCCGGTCCTTTCTCCAAATCACTACCTCCCGAAGCGTCCAACCAACGGACTCTGCCTGGGCAGCGAGTTGGAATGGCAACGGTATCAGTCGCGAAGATGCACCGCCTTTGGGGCGCTTCTCGAGCAGGCTATCCGCGACAACCCACATGGAGCCAGTGTCTAGCGTCCACTTGTGGACGCTCTGGAAAATCTCTCTGCACGAGTCAAGGTAATCGTCGTGGGTCTGTCCGAACCCAATCTGATTGTCGCTACCGTAGTCCACAAGATTTGCGTACGGCGGTGAAGTGATCGTCGTCTGTAGAAACGGTTGATCCTCCCGGCCCGCGGCCTGCGCAGCGCGCTGCAACAACGCACTGATCTCTCTCGCGTCCCCTTGATGCACCGTCCAGAACGTCGGATCGGGCGCTGGCCGATCGTCTGGTTGCGGCGCAGCAGCAACGTCACTCACTCGTCTGCTCCTCCATCACGGCCTGGGCCTCTTGCCCTGCACCAACTCTAGCCGCGCGTCCCGACATCAGCCGAGGCCGCGCGCCGAGCCTGAGATGAACCTCGCCCACAGTATCCTGGCAACCCGGTACTGGCCGAGGTCGCCGGCACTGACGAAGGAGAACAGACGGTGGCAGGTCCGAACTCTAAGACCAGGAGAAGGTCGACTCGAAAGCCTGTTGACCCCGCCATCCTCGAACAACGGCGTTTCACTCGTTCCATTCGCACGATGTTCACAAACATGGGCTTCGCTCACGTCCCTGCAGAGGGAAAGGAAGCAAAGTTCGGCAACAAGACGGGCGAGCTCGACTCAGTATTTGTCTACGAGAACATACTGCTCGTGGTCGAAGAAACCATGAGCAAGAAGCCATTCGAGCATGCCAAGAACAAGAGAATTCTCGCGGAGCAGATTCACGCGTCGAAAATTGAGTTCATAGAGTGGCTGCGCGCCTCGTTCCCCGAACACGAGGAGGCTCTCAACGCTTACTCTCCCAAGCGCTACCAGCTCTTCTATCTGTACATCTCACGAACCGACATGGATCTCGACGACGACGACGTGGCGCTTCTTCAGCCGATGAAGGTTGTAACTACGCGGGCGCTGAACTACTTCGACAAACTCGCGAAAACAATCCGTCGCTCCGCGAAGACCGACCTGTGGCGCTTTCTCGATCTTAACTCAGGTGATATCGGGGCGGCCAACGCGACCAACGACGTTAAGGCGATAGAAACAACGATCATCTCGCCGGACGACAGCACCGGCTTCAGCAACGGCGTCCGGCTCGTATCCTTCATGATCTCGGCGGACGTGCTGCTGCGGAACTCATACGTCCTCCGGAAGGACAACTGGGGTTACTCCACTGATCTCTATCAGCGATTGATCGATGCCAACCGAATACGGAAGATCCGGCAGTACGTAGCCAGTGACGGCTCTGCGTTCTTGAACAACATTATTCTTGGACTTCCTCCTGACGTCACTTTCCAGACCTCCGACAAGACACCAGTCAAGCTCGATGACATTCAGGACTATTCTTCCTACCGAATGCACATACCCGACGAGTTCAACTCATTGTGCATTATTGACGGCCAGCACCGCGTATTTGCGCACTACGAAGGGACCGACGAACTAGAGCCGAAAGTCTCCTCTATCCGGAGCAAGGTACACCTCTTAGCGACTGGTTTGGTCTTTCCGCCCAACATGGATGAACTCGATCGCCTCAAGCTACAGAGCGAGATATTCCTCGACATCAACTCCAACACCAAGCCTGTGCCGGCTGATGTTCTCCTCGCGATCCAGTCGTTGCGAGCGCCCTACGCGGACGTTGCCGTGGCCCGCCGCGTGCTCGAACTCTTGAACAAGCAGTCGGCCTTCCGCAACATGTTCCAGCTCTCGCAAATGGACCAAGCCCCGATAAAGATCGCGTCGATCGTGAAGTTTGCGCTCCGCTACCTAGTTGACATCCAGGCGGAGTCTGGCCTTTTTGCTGAGTGGGCAAAGAACGATCCGTCACGGAAGAGTCTCAGGACGAAGAACAGTAGCGATCTTCTTACCGAGTACGTGAACTACTGCACCTCGACACTGAATTTGTACTTCAATGCCCTTAAGACCCACCACGCTAGCGAGTGGAACGATCCGGAATCTAAGATCACTTCAACCACCGTGATCAATGCAATGATCATCGCACTGAGACGTTCGCTACCCGCCCTCGGTATTCTCTCATTCGAAGAATATGCATCGCTGACAAAAGCTTGGCAAAGAGACTTCTCTAAGGCAACCTTCCCCTTTGCATCAAGTCAATATGCGCGTTTCTCTCAGGAGATCCTACGGGACATGTTCAGGCTCGTCGAAGACGATGGACAGTGGGTCGTTCGGAAGTAGCTGAGCCTTCGACCTTGCTGAACCTCGATTGGCAATCCCTTTCGATTGGCGACGCTCAAAGAGGTCGCCTGGGCCTAAGTCTCTCTAGACGACAGTCGCTGTCAGCGCTGCATCACGCAAAAACCAGTTCCCGCTCGGCCGACTGCCGATCAAGGTACCCGAGCTGATCCATCAGTGCCCGAACTACGGCTTTGCCGAGTTCCAGCGGGACGGCGTTGCCGAGCTGGCGCTGAACGTCGGCGCGGGTACCGTCGATCTTGAAGTCGTCGGGGAAGGACATGAGTCGAAGCATCTCGTTGACGCGGAGGCGTCGTGCGCGTTCGTCGCCGGATGCGGTGCGGACGTTCTCCCAGTGGAACGGGCCGACCCACGGGCCGGGCTGCGCCTGGAGCGTGGTGGAAGGCCGGTTGGGGTCGAGCCGGAGCAGGAAGGTCCAGTAGCGACTGCGCCATTCGAAGTGGTTGCGGCCGCCGTAACGCTCGGTGTGCCACAGGTAGTTCTGCCCGGGCGGAATCTCCGCGGCGAGCTGCCCATAGTTACCGTCGACGATCTCGTCCTCAGCGGCGCGGACCAGTCGAGGCAGCCCTTCGAACGCCTGAGATGCGGTGACGTGAGCGATCTTGCTGGCGTCAACGGTGCGGCTGTGCTCGCTCCAACCGGAGTGGGTGGGCTCGGGGAACTCGAACTTCTCGCCGTCACGGCGGCCGACGACGAACACGCGGCGGCGCAGCTGGGGGACGCCGTAGTCCGCGGCGAGCAGCACTTTCCACTGTGGGTTGTAGCCGAGTTCGCCGAGTCCCTTGAGAAGGCGCTCGAACTGGGCCTTGTGGGTCTTGTATGTCAGGCCCTGCACGTTCTCCAAGATGAACGCCTCGGGGCGTGACTCGCGGACGACACGGACGTACTCGTCTAGCAGGGAAGCGTTGGGGTCGCGGCTCTCACGCTTCTGCTCCAGCCAGAACCCGGACTTGCTGAACGGGGTGCATGGTGGGCCGCCGACAACCAGCACAGGCTCTTTGGCTCGAAGTCCTGCGGTGGCGAGGATCTGCTCGGTCGGGACCTGTCGGATGTCACCGGTGAGGGTCGCGGCACCGTCGAAGTTCGCCTTCAGCGTCTGCAACGCGGGCTCGTTGTAGTCCGTCGCGACCGACACGCGAAGGAGGCCGCTGCCGGGGTCACTGGAGTCGAGGGGCTCGGCGTCGGCACGCTCGACGGCGAGATCGAGTCCTCCTGCTCCGGAGAACAGGCTCACCACCGGGAGCTGCTCGCCCATACGCCACCTCGTTCCTATACGCGCACGCACGGCCCGGCTCTGCGGGCAGTGCGTGTCTGACCAGTATCGTCGAGACGAGTCTGCCGACAGTCACCGACATGCCCAACGTGACCAACGACATCGGTGGGCAACCCGAGCCGGAAGGGGTCCTGTGGAGGAAGAGCCGCTCGCCGGACGCGCCTTCGGCGAGGTCTACCGCGTCCAGGGACGCAGCGACCTCCACACGTTCCTCCTCGACGCCGTCCGCGCCTCCGGAGGACGCGTGCTCTACGCGAGCGACCCGCACCGCGCACCCGTCTACCTCGGCGTGCAGCTGGACTCCGACGAGCGGATCGGGATGCTCATCTACCCCTTCCGCGTCACCCGCAACTCGATCAAGAATCGCCCCGACGACGAGGTCCGCGGCCAGCTCCGCTACGGCGCTGAGGAGTCCTGGAAGCGAGAGCACCCCGTCGGGCGGGATGTCGCCGGCGTGGATGTGACGATGATCCTCGGGATCGACCTCGCCGACGGCGTCATCCTCGGCCTGGACGCGAATACCTGGGACCCTCTGCCGATGGGCATCTCCTTCTACGCCAAGGACGCAGAGATCCAACAGGCCAAAACATCCGGCTGGCACGTCTGGGAGAAGATCAACCGCCCGGGAACGAAACGCTCTGAGCCCCGCTCCCCCACCAGCCTGGAGACGGTCGTCGCGTTCACCCCCGACCGCCTCATCGACTACGCGCGTCTCGAACGACGAGCGACCTCACTACGCCTGGACCCACCGCTGCGATACTCAGCTGCCGTCGCCCTCGCAGACAAGACGGCGGCCGACGAGCTGCCGCGCCGGCACGTGCTGGAGGAGCAGTTCGCGCTCACCAGCGAGCAGATCCTCGACATCATCGGCGGCCGCAACCGGCTCTCCGTCGCCGTCCGCGGTGGGGTCGCCGAGTACCACCTGGAGCACCTGCTCGAAACCTCACCCGACATCGCCGCGGTCGAGAGGCTCGACGTGGACGCGATGCATGACTTCAACGTCACCCTCTCGGACGGAAGGCTGATGCGGGTCGAGTGCAAGAACGCGAGCCCCAAGACCTCCGCCAGCGGGGACTTCAAGGTCGAGGTGCAGAAGACCCGCGCCTCCAAGGGCGATCCGGCGTCACGCTTCTACCCCATCGACGGGTTCGACGTCGTCGCGGCCTGCATCTTCTCACCGACCGGACGCTGGGAGTTTCGCTACGGACTCACGTCCCGTATGACGCGACACAAGGACTTCCCCGACCGACTCTCCGCGATCCAGACAATCACCGACGACTGGGCCGCTTCGTTGACCGACCTCAGGGAGTGACCTCTCGTCGGCGTAGGTGCCCCGGTGAGCGCACGAACCATGCAGCCCTACTATCGAGATGCTTACGAAAGGAAGCGGCATGGCAGAGCCTAAGAACTTCCGATGGGTTGTGGGGCGGGTTGCCGAAACTGGTGATGCGCTCGGCACCGGCGGGACACGACGGGCCGATGGCACGTTGGCTGCACAAGTACGCGACCTCAAGTACATAAACGACGATGCGGCGTCGAGACTAGGCTCGCCTCCCTCTCGCGCCCCCTCGCCGGGACGTGCGATGGCTCGAGAACTCGGCGCGCAGGCCGTTGCAGCGGCGGTCGATGTTCTCCTGCGTGAGGTCGTCATCCCTGCCACCGCAAAGCTATGGCGGGATCGAGTCGCTCCAGCCATCAACCGCAAGTGGGACGAGGTGCGTGCGAAGAAGTCCCCAACTGTGGAGACTGCGTCTGTCGAGTCTGTCGAGGTGAAGTTCGATGAAGCGGAGGACGCAGACTCAGGGAAAATAGTCGACGTCACCGACGAACCTGTTATCGAGTTGAGCCGCGATGAAGCGGAATGGCGCATCACCGCGGCGCAGCGGGCCGCTCGCGAACTGGCGGAACACCTGGCCCTGCTGCGAGCAGCGCGGGTGGTGGAAGACGCAGACATCCCGGCGCTACTCGCCGGGCGAGGACAGCTCGAAGCCAACAGCGTATCTGCGATTGAGATCAGCGCACGAACAGAGGAGGAAACCGACCCAGAGCCGGTGCGCCAGCGACTAGAACACCCGCCAAGCCCGAAGGCTTGGCCATCTTCGGACCGCATGACGCTTCCACACGCGGACGGTGACCGTACAACAAACTCGTGACGTGGGAACAGCTGTACCCGAATACGCCCCAGTAACCGACAACTGCCCCGTCATCCAAGAAAGGCCGCCTGCCGGACGAGTGGTCAATTGGACAGGCCCCTCTCGGCCGCTTCTAGTTTCTGCTCCAGGTCGACCAGTCGCGGATACACCCACGAGAGCGCCTCTTCCGGGCTGTAGATGCCAAGGGTGGGCAACATGTCTCCCCGTGGGGGGTACTGCTCCGCAAGCACACTGAAGAGAACATCCTTTATCTGCATCAAGACAACAGCGCCGCTATAGCCCCCCGCTGCACCCTCAGGCCGAAGCCCGTACTCTTCGCGATGTGACTTGGGCAATGCCCAGTATCGAGCGTGGGCCAATGCGACTCTTCTGGGCAGAGCACGAACTTGCTCCAGAACGATCTCATCAGCTGCTATCGCCTTGAGATTGATGATCGACGTGACGTGTACATTGCTCTTGTCTGTCACTGCAACTGCGCCGCTCTGAACTCCGGACTCTGAGAGCAAGATCCCCCGATCTGCACCGACATCTTCAACGATCGACCTCAGGGTAAGCACGTGGGACTTGTCGACTGGGCGCTTCCAGCGCTTGCACTCGATGATCCAGTTCACAGCCAGACCGGCACGTTCAAAGCTCGCGTAGACATCGACGTCGTGGCTGCCACGCGCTCCTGTCACTCGCAGGTCAGTGTGAACGTCGAATCCGAGTTCCCGAAATAGTGCCGCGGCCTGCTCTTGATACTCACGCCAACGAGCCAACCTAGTTCGCCATCCCCGAGAGCAGACGCACGGTCGCACGCGCGATATCGGCTGGCCTGTGACTGGTTGTGAGTAGCCGCAGAAGCTCTTCGTCATTGCGAGGGTCATGGGCCGCACTTTCATATAGGTCACGCAGCGCATCCAGCGCAGCTGCGACTTGTGCGTCCTGAGCATGAGCCGGATACCCTACGGGCGCCCAGTCGTCGAAAGACTGCGGATGCAAACGCTGCGCGACTGCCGCTGCCGCGCCCCCGTACCCTCCGGCGACGAGCAGCAAGCGTCCGGACTGAATGGTCAGACGTGCCTCTTCGATCACGCCGGGTTCCGCGCCGACGTAGCCCGCGAGGCGCCCCCCAACAATCAGACGGGCTGTTGTTCCGCTCGCGACATACTCGCGCATCGTGGTCAATGCGTTGCCCGCGTCGTGGCTCCAAGAGCCGTCCAGGGCACGTGCGATCGGCACCGTCTTACGCGACTCGGAAACCAACGTCAGTCTGCCGATGTCACCGAGATTCCTGTCTGCCGCGATCAGCTCGTCTGCCGTGAGCTTTCGGTACTCGGATTCGGCGAGCGTGATCTCAAGCGCGGATCGTCCGCTGCTGAAACGTTGGGCCTCTTCGATCAGGATCTCGGTGTAGCCACCGTGATTGAGGTGACCACCATATACAACGGTTCCTCCCGCGAGCATGATCGCTCTGCCCACTTCGGCGACAACCAGTCGGCAGTGTTGCTCAGTGAGACCAAGACGTGAGAGATCGGCGCTCTCAGAGACTGACAAGGCGACTTTCTGGCCCGAGAGAGCGTCTCGCGAGATGAGGGTGGGCTCGCTCATGTCTTGAGTGCCCCACCGCGCGCAGCGAACGTCCGGGGCGTCAAGATGTCGACGTCGACGTTATAGCCTGCCACCGCGCACAACTGCAGCAGCACCTCTCGCTCCGCGGGCCCGAGCGGCGGATCGGGGTGAATGACCCAGAGGTGCTTGTCATCTGGCTGCGTCTCTTGATGTGAAGCGAGCCAGGGGGCGAGTGTGCTCGGCTCAGGCGATTGCGCAGGAAGCCAATCGAACCCGTCCTCCGAGAGATAGGACGTCTGCGCTTGCCAAAGAGTGTTCTTGAGCGTCTCGTCGACGAGCCTGTTGAGGGCGAGGGCGACACCCGGATCAGGGTTGGCAAGGTCACAGACCACCGAGGGGACGTGATCCATCAGGAAGGAGCCCCGCTCCTCCCCGGCAGTGAGCGCATACATGCAGACGACCGGCATGCCGCTGCGCTTCGCGACGTGGACCTCACGTTGCGTCCATTCTCGCGCGGCATAGACGTCGGTGCGGATCATCAGCAACGCGCTGCTGCCAGCGGCGTCCTCAAGCGTCCTCTCCCAGTCACCGCCAGGTTGGATGTCTTGCGCGTCGAAGAACGCCGCCAGGTGAGACTGCTGGATGTGGTCGCGCACACGCTCGAACATCACGGGGCCGGAACGCGACACTTCCTCGGAAGAACGGTGCTTCGTGTGGCTCACGAACACCGTCAGCCTTGCGGGGAGGCCCGCATCCTGCTGGATCTGCTGGGTGATCGCCTGCGCCAGCTCGCGCCCGAACAACCCGCCACCCGTGTTCACCTCAGCCGGCAGGGTCTGGATGCCGCCGAGGATCTGACTGACGATGCTGGTACCCCATTGCAAGCCGTTCGCCACGACGGGGTAGACGCCTACGCCGGCCCTCTGGTTCAGTTCGGCAATCTCGCGAAGATACGTGTTCCACGGATCGGCCGCCTCGGCCGCTGCACGGAGCAAGCTCGTGTCGATGACCGGGACGATCGCGTTGAACTGTGCGGTCGGGAGTCCCTCGGCGAGCGGCGTCGCGATGCCCAAGGGCCGTGGCGGCGCTCCGTCCTCCCAGGGATCGCTGCGCGCATACACCTCGACGGCACCGCCGGCCAGGCCCGAGAATGCCGGGCTATGGAAGTGCTGATGTAGTTCCGCGAATCGCTCGGCGCCGATCGCGTCGTCGGGGTGCCAGACGACAAACACGTCGAGGATCGGCGGGATCGGCACGCGCTCTCCTCTCGGAACGCCGCCTCATCGGGGCGATGTCGGTGGTCAAAAGTAGACTATCCCTGGAAGGGAGGAGCCCGACATGAGCGACCAGCACAACATCTTCATCAGCCACCGTCACGAGGACGACGCGCTGGTCGGAGATCTCAAGAAGATGCTCTCCGGCAGCGGGGCCGAGATCCGGGACTCGTCGATCACGAGCGAGACCCCGAACAACGCGAAGAGCCCCGACTACATCAAGACGCTCCTGGCGGACCAGATCCGATGGGCGGGCAAGATCATCGTCATCATCTCCCCCGACACGAAGAACCATGAGTGGGTCGACTGGGAGATCGAGTACGCCCGCAAGTTCCCCGACAAGCGGATCGTAGGAGTCTGGGCACCAGGCACCACGCACGACGACATGCCCGAGCCGCTCGAAGACTACGCGAACGCGATCGTCAACTGGGATGCCCAGGCGATCATCGACGCTCTTGACGGTAAGGACGACTGGACAGAACCCAGTGGTGTTCCCGCGCCCGTGCAGTCGATTCCGCGGGCTGCCTGCTGACGGGGAGGTCGAGCGTGAAGGTGTTCAGCTACATCGTGCGCTACGACGTCGGGTTCGCACCAAACCCCTTTCACGGGGTCTGCTCTCTCGCCACATGCAAGCAGGACATCCGCAAGCTCGCCCAGGTCGACGACTGGATAGTCGGCACCGGCTCCCGGCCGAACGGCAAAGCAGGCAATCTCGTCTACGCGATGCGCGTCTCAGAGATCGTGAGCTTCCAGGAGTACTGGGACGATGAACGCTTCGCCGAGAAGCGGCCAAACCTTCGGGGCAGCCGCATGCAGCACTTCGGCGACAACATCTACCACCGCGATCCAGCCGGTGATTGGATCCAGGAGAACTCCCGCCACAGCAAGGACGACGGTTCTCTGGAAGCGCGTCACATGGTGCGCGACACGAAGAGCGAGCGGGTGATGCTCGGAGACGAGTTCGTGTACTTCGGCGGAGACGGCCCGGTCATCCCCGAAGCGCTGCGCAACGACTACGGCTTCGACCTCGTGCACTCGGCACCTGCATACCGCAGCAACTTCACGGACGAGCACGTCGCTGCGATCATCGAGTGGGTGCGATCGCTCGAGCAGGGGGTGCAGGGACGCCCATACGACTGGCCACGGCGCCGGCAACCGGCAGCACAAGCCGCATGAGCGCTCACACCTAGAACATGGGCTCGAGGACGCGCGCACGCGCGTGCTCATCGCCCAGCACCTCGTTTTGAGGAAGGTGATCGTTGATCCCCCACTTGGGCGGGAAGAAGAGCGTCATCGGCTTCGGCGTGGAGACGTAGCGCGACTTGATACGGCTTCTCGCGCTGGCAAGCTCCGGAACCGCTTCACGGCAGTACTTATCCGTCTCGCAGAAGAGGTTCTGAGCGTCGATCGCCTGGATCGGCCGACCCCAGAGACCGCTGAACTCAAGTTCCAGGCGGGCGAACTCGGCCCCCTGGTTGTCGACCATCCACATGATCACCTCTTCCGGTGTGAGGCCGCCCAGGTCAGAGAACACCTTCTTGATGCCGCGCAGCGCGCCCGGACCAGGCTTCGTGAAGTCGTTCTCGGAGAAGTTCACGTGCTCTGAGTAGTTCAGGTCAATCGCCATCTGGTAGGACATGAAATCCCCCATCAAGGGGAAAGTGTGGAGCAGGTCGTAGACCTCTTCCAGCGACTCCGCCTCCAGAATCCGCTCGGCAATGCGCGACCGCACGAACATGTCCCGGAACAGCTCCACATGGTTCAGATGCTTGGTCTTGCGACCGTAAGCGTCCGTGGCGCAGAGGATGAACGCCCCCGTGTAGAGGCCGCCGTTGCGGTCCTTCGCCTCGGTGAGCGCGGCTTCGAACACACCGGTCTCCAGATCTGCGATCCGAGGCGACCGCCCAAGTATCTCGACAACGGTCTCCCACGTACCGACATTGCTGAAGTTTCGGAACGCGACGATCTGGAACAGACGATCGGCAGGGCTTGAGTCGTCATCGCGGTAGGCGACGTCGCGGATGAGGTACTGGCTGACACGGTCAGCGGCCCGGTAGACGTTGCAGAACTTGTAATCCTGGAGAATCCGGTCCTGCGTCCATGGTCCCGGGGTTCCAGCGACGCGCGCTTCAAACACGTGCTGCCGCTCAGCGGCGAACTTCCAGTAGAGCTCGTAGACCCCGTCCCGGGGAGTTGGTGCTCGCATAACCCGTGCCTGTCTCCGTCTTGCGCTGCCTATGGTCGTCCGCCTCTCGCGGCGACGAGTGAGGCTGACCCGTCGTCCCCTGCTTTCGCTCCATCATCTCTTTCCGGACGCGTCGCAGCCCACCGGAATCGCCGTCATGACCGTCCTGCATCGCGGCGTAGCGCGTTGACTCCATCCGGGTCGGACAGCGCGACCGCAAGCACGAGCCTTAATGCGGTCGCCGTCAGCCGCTCTGCCAGTGCGAGCTTCTCCATCCACTGGCCCTGCGGGTGGAGTTGAAGGAAGGCGTCCAGCTCGTCGAACGCTGTCGAGGCCTCTGCGGCTTCTGCGTGAACGGTCCCGACCTCGCCGACGACGTGACGCGCCCGCATGAGTTCCTCGAAGCCGTCCGGGCCGTCGCTGAACCGCTCACCGCCATTCGTGAAGATCTTCTCGGCGACGTCGGTCGACTGGTCCGCGAGGAAGGTCTCATACTTGACTGCATAGACGAGGAGATCGACCACAGTGTCCAGGAGTGCCTCTTTCCCCGCCGCTGCACCGCCTACCACCTGATCGATGCGATCGATCTTGCGGGCGAGGTTGGCGGCGATGCTGATCAGCTCCCCGCGCCTCTTCCACGAGTTGCCGTAGGCGGCATCCTTCGACCGATGCAGGTCGATGACGGACTCGCGCAGGTCGGTCCAATCCACCGTGGAGACGGGCGGGGACAGGAGCTGGGCGGAGTCTCGAAACAGTTGCTCTCGGAGCGCGAAGGCGATGTCGCTGTGGCCGAGGTCGTCGACGAGTTCACGTTGCCGCGCATCGTCGGCGCCCGCGGCGATCGCCCACTTGATCGCGATCGCTTGAAGGAACTGGCGCAGTAAGGGATCGGGGAAGTCAGCGATCTCCGCGCGACAGTCCTCCCCGGACGCCAGTCGAGCTTCGATGTCGAACCAGCGATCGAGCACACCCGCGAAGTCCTCCCACGGAGTCGCGAACTGGGCGCCCGCCCACGCCTCCTCATAGCCGGTGGCACCACCAAACCCGGCGAGCGCACGGTCAGCTTGCTCATTCCGCTCGTCGTAGAGATGAAGGGATGAGATGAAGAACGACACGTGACCAACTCGCGCACCGAGCCAGAAGGCCATCATCTCGTGCAGCACACTCCACTCGAACGTGTTGATGCCGGAGAATCCCCACAGGATGTCGTTGGAACGCACAGTCACGTTGAGGTAGACGCTGCCATCCCTGACGAGGAAGTGCAACCAGTTGTTGCAGGGCACATCGAGCGTGTCCACGAAGTCGCGCGCCGGATCGAACAGGACAGCGACCGCCCGGCGAGACTCAGGGTCCGAACGGAGGAGCTTGCGGATCTCATCCACTTGATCGACTCCACCCCAGTCGCGCAACCGTGGCCCATAGCCACCACGCCATGTCTCCTGGTCGTCCGAGAACTGCAGCGCGCGGCCGAGATAGCGGGCCAGATACTCCATGTCATTGCGCCCAGCGAGGACCCACATCGTCTCGGCGATGGTCGCGAACACATCGTTGCGACGACCCGGCACTGTGATGAAACGTTCCGTTGGCTGCGCCAAAGTCACAGCACGTGCGAGACACTCATGAGTCGGAAGTCCGCGAACCGTCACCGGTTGCCCACTCGAACGAATCTCGGCAAGCTCGGCGATGAAGGCCCGCGCAGCATTGCGATAGAGCATGCATCCCTCCCGGAGCAGCTTCGATCTTGAGGTCGAGTATCCCGCGCGGCGCGAGGAATCCGGCGATCGAACGAGTCCAGCGCCAGTCGTGTCGTCCGCCGCGTCACTTCCTTGGCGACGGGCTGCGTGAGGATGCGAAGACTGACCCAGTCGTGCCAGCGCGTTGGCGCGAGACCTCGTCACATCGCTCGGTCTGGCTGACCCGATGAGCTCGGCGTCGGGTGGCTACGTCGCGCGTCCATGTGTAAAACAGGAGCAGCACGGTGATCGGCCCATTGACGAAGAGCTTCAGCATGTTCCAGATGGCGAGGAGAACGAGCAGGTTCAGCCAACCCGGACCGCCGCTGTCAATAGTGGTCATGCACCAGCTCGCGACAAACCAGTAGGGCACGGCCAGGAGCATGGCCGGGATGCCCCAGCCCAGGCCGCGGCGGGTGCGGGTCGCGGCGATCAACAGGTTGGTGGGCGCGTAACTGAGGATGGCGTGGGCGTGGGCGCTGGCCGCCCAGATGAGCCGGAACATGGGCATAGCCCTCTCAGGGGTTCAGCGACAAGAACCTGAAAGGACCGCCCGCAGTTGCAGGATGGTCAAACCGTCGCAGCGAGCGACAGCGCCAATATAGAGGCCGCCTCGTCATCAACTGTACGACGCGGCCCTGACATCGGGAAGGGCATGCGCGTCACAGGGAGCGTCGCACCGGCTCTTGCCCGGGCCGCCGCTGCGGCTCCTCCCCCGGTCCTCGGGCGAGGTCGCGTGCCCGGTCGAGTGCGGCGCGGGCGTGGGCGGCGTCGGTCTTCTGCGCGTCGTTCTCGGCCGGCGCGCCGAGCGGGGCCGGGTCGGTGATGCCGTAGCGGTCGCGGTAGGCGGCGACCGTGCGGCCGAGGCGCCGCCAGATCGCGGCGGCCTTGTCGTCCTTCGGCTCGGGGCCGAGCGCGACCGTCCATGTCTCGCCGTCCTGTAGAGCGCCGACGAGCTCGGTGTCCGCCCGGGCCTCGATGAGGTCGCGGCGCTCGGTGAGCGCCTGCCGCGTCTCGGGCGTCATGGTCCCGGTGGCCTCGGGGATGAGTCCGGCGATCAACCGCGGCGTCTTGCGGGTGCGGCCCGAGCCTGCCGGCCGGGCGGTGGCTGTGGCGACGCGGTAGTGCAGGGCGGCGGCGATGTCGTCGGCATCGGTGAACCCGCGCGCCCTCACGAGGCGCGGCAGCAGGGCCTCGATGTCGTGGTGGTTGGCCTCGGCCCGGCGTAGTTCGGCGGTGAGCGCCCCGAACGCCTCGGAGGCGATCGCGTCGTCTGCTTCGTCGTCGGTGAGGCCGGAGGCGCGGATGAGGGCGGCCCAGCGGTCGTGCTGCGCGGCGGCGGCGATCGTCTCGTACTCGGCCGCGAGCTGAGCGATCGAACCCCAGGCCTCCTGCTCGGCGGTGATCGTCTCGTGCGCGGAGAGCTCGGCGCCGACGTGTTGGAGCACGCCGAACAGCACGCTCCGCGCGGTCGCCTCGGCATTGTCGGCGGGGTGCGGTGTCTCGTGTGCGGGGTCGGGCTTGTCGACGGCGACGTAGGCGGCGTTGGTGTGGCTGCCTCGGGTCATGGCGACGTAGAAGTTCTCCCGCGTGGTGCTCGCGTCGACCAGGACGTGCGAGGCGTCCACGGTGATGCCCTGGGCGCGGTAGGCGGTCACCGCGTAGCCGAGCTCGACGTGCTCGGCGGCGTAGTCCGCGGGCAGGACGACGGAGCCGCCCCGCTTGCGGCCGGCGCGGCGCAGGGTGAGGGAGCCGTCGTCGCGGACCTCGGTGACCGTCCATCTGTTGCCGTTGCGGACCCAGCCCCTCCCGGCGCGCAGGCGGCGGTCGTTGTGGCGGGTGATGACGGTATCCCCAACCGCAGCACGGGTGCCGTCGCGCAGCTCGACCTCACGGCGCGCGTCCACGGTGCCGTCGAGGATCAGGTCGGCTCTGGCCCGCTCGTTCAGCGCGAGCACCGATTCGCCTGTATCCGCGACCAGCACCGCCGCCCTGCCCGCGAGGGTGTCTGTGCGCCAGGTGCGGTAGGCGGCGTCGATCATCGCCTCCGTCTCGCCCTCGGCGACGCGGCCGTGCTCCAGGTAGGCGTCGATCGCCTCGGGCCGGCCGTGCCGGAGCCCGAGGGAGGCGGCCTTCTCCCACTCATTGACGAGGCGGTGGATGTCGACCAGCTCGGGGGCGTCGTCGCGGTCGTGCACGAGCATCGCGAACGCCCCCGATGCGGCCGGGGACTGGAGTTGCGCGTAGTCGCCCACCAACAAGACCTTCGCACCGGCTTCGGCCGCAAGCCCGGTGATGCGGTCCAGGGACAGGGAGCCGGCCAGGGAGGCTTCATCGACGATGACGAGCTGACTCTTGCGGAACGTGGCCCCGGTGCGCTGGTGGGTGTCCCACCACTTCGCGGTGTTCTCGGTCTTGATCCCGAGGTCATCGGCGAGGACCTGCGCCGCGACCGCCGAGGGTGCCAGCCCGACGACGGAGCCGCGGCCGTGCTCGTTCTCCCATGCCCGCCGCAGCGCCGACATGGCCGTGGTCTTGCCGGCGCCGGCCGGCCCCACGAGCACGTCGACCACACGGCCGGAGACGGCGACCGAGGCGAGGGCGCCGGCCTGGTCGCCGCCGAGGACCCGGCCCTCGCGGTCGGGCTTGGCTGTGATCCTCTCGACGGTCGCCAACGGCACGGTCGGGCCGGTGGTGGGTGCGGGCGCGCTCGAGGAGGCGGTCTTCGGCCGCCAGGAGGACCTCGGAGGAGAACACCGTCGAGTGGCGGGGTCGGAACACGCTGGTCCCGTCCCGCCGCTGGAACGCGGCCGGGGAGGACGCGAGCTCGGGCGGCGTGAGGCGCAGCGACCCGGCCTCGGCGGCATCCACGACGAGCCCGACGACCGCCTCGCGGTCGTGGATGGTGGCGAACCTGTAGCCCATCGTCTGCCGGGCCGCCTCGGCGGTCAGGTTCCAGCGCCGCCAGGTGGACCGCTTCTCGCCGACCGCCTCCACGACGCTCTGCCCGAGACTGGCGATCACGTCCAGGGGCACGTCGTCGGCACGCAGCAGCAGCGGTGCGTCGTTCGCGGTAACGGTGCGCGCCCACGCGGTCGCATCAGCTCCGAGCAGCCGGCCCGCGCGCCGCCGCCAGTCGGCGGTGAGGTCCGCGAGCGAGCGGGCCTCCTTCTCCGGCCGCGTGGACAGAGCGGCTTGGGCGCGGAGCTTGATGATCGTCGCCGTCGAGGGCTGCCGGCCATGCCGGGCCACGTACTCGGCGATGAGTCGGTTCTTCTCCGCGTCGATGTGCCGGGAGCGGGAGGAGAACTCGGCCACCAGCTCCTCCGGCACCGAGGCGATCGCCCACGCCGGGTTCCGGTCCCGGCCCATGTCGCGGGCCTCCCACTCGACCCCGAACGCGCGGGCCAGGTGGTCGGCGAACACGGCCTCGTGCAACTCGGACAGCGCAACAGTCGCCGCGTGCATCGGCCGCCCGTCCAGCGACCGCCACTTGCCGTCCAGGACGGTCTGCACCTTGTTCGACACGACGACGTGCGTGTGCAGGTGCGGGTCGCCCGCCCGGGAGTCGTAGTGGTCGAACGTGGTAGCGATCAGTCCGGTCACGTCGACCTGCGCAACCGCGCCGTTGCGTCCGGTTGCGCCGGTGCGGGTGGCTGCAACCTCCCGTTCCATGAACGCAACCACCTCCGCAACCGCCGCATGGTGCGCGTCCGCGAAGAGCGCCTGCGTCCCGGCGTCCGCGACCGCCCACAGCACCGACGCGGACTTCGGGATCGAGAAGGTAAAGTCGAACCCCGCAACCGCCCGCCGCGTGCCGCGCTCGGTCTCCTCGGCCTCGATCCCGGCGACCGCCTCGGCCTTCGCCGTCGGCGCCATGTCGGGGTCGAGGCCGGCGACGCGGGCGGCGACCCGCTCCGCGACGCTGCGGTACTCCGGGTACGCGCGCCCCAGCGGGGCGCCGGTGATCGGATCGCGGCCCATGCCGACGAGGAGCTGGAGCTGGGCTTCCGAGACCTGATCGCCCACCGCGATCCACCCGCCGCCGAGCGCGGCGACGCCGGAGCCGAGCCAGCGACCGGGCGGGCTTCCCTCCTCCGCGTAGTAGCGCGTGAACGGCGTCGAAAGCGACCTGTCCCCATCGCCGACCGCGACCGTGCGCAGCAGGTACTTGTACCCGTCGCCCGCGCTCATCACTCGCATCGAAACCGTCACCCGACCCACCGCCTCCGCTCACCGGGCAGGTGAGCGGAGGCGGTCTGTCGCATCGGATGCGACACAACGAATCTCGCGGCGCCCTCGATCTGCAAGACGCGTGGTGGCGCTAAGGCGCCGGTCGAAGACAACGGTGTCATGGTGGTCCGTGAGTAAGGACTCCGGAACGCGGAGCGAACAGCCTGCAGACGTGCCTACGGCAATCATGACCGCCACTGCCGGGGCTGTGGCTCTGCCAAAGCCCTCAGGGAGGAACCGAGACGATGTCCAGATACCTGACGCTCAGGAAGACGACGCGCACGTAAGGTTCCGACTGTTCACCAAACGATTCCAGCGTCAGGATCGACGATTGCGACCGAAGCCAGAATCGAGGAACAAGGGATGTCCGACCCATGGGTTCAGAACACGCAGCAATGGATCAATCTCACCTACCCGGGCATGCTGGGAATCCTGCCGCTTGTCGTTGACGGACAGACCGGATGGAACACGATCTACGCTCTCATCCGAGCCCTCCAGCACGAGCTCGGCATCACCGCGCTCTCGAACAATTTCGGACCGGGCACCCTTGCCGCCCTCACCGCGGTGAGTCCGGTAAACGACAGCACCGTGAACAAGAACATCATCCGCATCGCGCAAGGTGCGATGTATTGCAAGGGCTACAACGGTGGCAACGGCGCACTGGACGGCGTATGGGACGCGGTCCCAGTCGCGGGGATGCAGTCACTGCGAACGAACATGGGTCTATCTGCCGGGGACGGATCGATCGAGCCCAAGGTGTTCAAGGCACTACTGAACATGGATGCCTTCACTCTCGTGTCTGGCGGTACGAGCGCGATTCGTTCAATCCAGCAGTCACTAAACGGCAGATACCTCCATCGACAGGACTTCTACGTCATCCCGACTGATGGCTACTACACACGTGACGTGCAGCGTGCCCTGATGTTCGCAATCCAATACGAAGTTGGAATCGCGGACGGCGTCGCGAACGGTAACTTCGGTCCGGCGACCAAGTCCGGGCTCCAAACGTACGGCGCACTCACGCTCGGCAGCACCGACACCACAAGGTATCTCGTCCACCTATTCCAGGCCGCACTGATATTCAACGGCTACAGCGTCGCCTACGACGGCAACTACGGAAGCGGCACCCGAACGCAAACACTCGCGTTCCAAGAGTTCGTCGCACTCCCGCAGAACGGCAACGCCGACGTCCAGACCTGGGGCTCCCTCCTCGTCTCCACGGGCGACGCAGACCGGCCAGGCGCAGGAGCCGACTGTGTCACGACGCTCACCAGCGCCCGACTCACGACACTTCGTGGCGCCGGGTACGAGTACTTTGGCCGCTACCTCACCAACGCGACAGATGACAACCCCGACAAGTGTTTCAAACCCGGCGAAGCCGCTCGGATCATCGCGGCTGGAGGGAAGATCTTCCCTCTTTTCCAGACCGGCGGCGGATCGCTCGAGCACTTCACCTACCAGCGTGGCAAGGAGGTCGCGGAGGAGGCTGCCAATGCCGCATGGTGGTACCGCATGCCAGCCAATGCCGTCATCTACTTCTCCGTAGACTTCGATGTGCAGGACTGGGAACTCACCGACTTCGTCATCCCGTACTTCCAAGGCGTCAACGAGATGATCGATGAGTTTGGTAGGAACTGGCGAGTCGGGGTCTACGGCCCACGCCACGCGTGCGCCCGTATCTCTGGCGAGGGACTAGCGACGTACAGCTTCGTCTCCGACATGTCCACAGGGTATGCCGGAAATCTCACATATACGCTGCCTGCAAACTGGGCCTTCGATCAAATCCAGACCATCACCGTCGGAAGCGGAAGCGGAGCGGTCGAGATCGACAAGAACATCGTCTCGGGCCGCGACGCAGCTGTCTCAGCTCTCGCAGCTGCGGTCGGCGTCGGTGACGATCCGCAGATACCTTCTTCACAGCTAGACGCGTTCGAGTCGGAGTGGTACGGCGCATGCACCCGCTACCCCGACGAGCTCTTGGGTAGCACCACCCCTCAGCTGGAAGTGATGGCACTCAACCGGTCGAACGTCAAGACGAAGGTGGAGAGCCATGACGCGTTCATCACGAACCTCGCCAGCGAGTACAACATCTACAAGGCGCTGATCATGACCCCGCTGATCTGGGAGTCGATGGTTATCAACATAGGTGACGATGTCCAGGACGGCCGGGTGATCGCGTACTACGCAGCGGTGCTCGCGGGTCAAGCCCCACCAGCCCTGTCCGTCGACGACAGTTCTACGGGACCCTGTCAGATCTTCGCGCGAACCGGCATTGACGCTCGAAACTGGGCGCGGAGCAGAGGTTTCATCACGGATGGTCCGTACAGCGCGAGCGTCCCGCAGGACATGTTCGACGTGTGGGAAGGTCTGCACAACGACGAGGAGTTCAACATCGAGACCGCGATGTTCGAGATGATGCGTCAAGCCGAGGTCCGCTCGAGCATGGCTCCGTCCAGCCTCCGCGATCTCACTCCGAGCCAGGTTCTCCAGATGTGCTGGGGGTACAACGGGGACGTCTACTATGGCCGCCATCGCGCCCAGCTCTACTACACGATCATGCGGTGGGAGGATTCATTCCGTTGAACGTCGCCCATCGCACCCTGACCCCGGTCCAAACATGCTGAATACGGACCGCACCTCACACACGTATCATCGGCACATGACCACCGCTGCCAGTCTCGACCGCGTGGGGGAGCCTGTGCTCTCCGGGTGGAAGACGACCGGCCACGCGATTGGCTTCTGGCTTCTCGCAGCGATGGGCATCGTCGTGACGACCGGGGCCTGGTTCTGGCTCGCGATCGTCGGTTTAGAGGAGACCACCGAACAGCCCAAGGCCCTCGCCTCGGGGACAACTATGACGGGCACCGCACTCTTCTTTGGTGTCGTACCGCTGGTTGCGGTGCACCTCGTAGGATTCGCAATCCTCATGTCGTACGGAGCATCGAGGCGACACAACCGGCAATCCGGGCTCTGGCTGGGCGCTGGGGCGACGATTGCCGCGTCGTCAATCGGGCTCACGGTGCTCTTGCTCTTCCTCTACGCCTAGCCTGCATCGATGAGACACGAGGGTTCGGCGGAGTTGCGCCTAGGCCGTGTTGATCAAGAGCT